>PLSG01000432.1 GCA_003164155.1 Parachlamydiaceae bacterium
GTGGACGTCGCCATAGCCCCAGCTAAAAGCCAAAACGCCGGCTGCAGGGGCGCTGCATTTTCCAAGGCCGGCTTGCGCAAGCGGTAGCTGAACACGGGAAAGACCCAGATGAGAAATGCCAGCCAGCTCAAGCGCATGGCGGGGGTCCCTTCCCAGCTGCTGAAGATATTGAAGGCGCAAATGGTGCAATATAGGGCGATCAGTGCTTCTATCAGGGAGGTTTTGCGCATGTGCCGCTTCATAGCTTCTTTGACCCCTCAGTAGTCGTTTGAGGGGCTTGCAAATGGAATACGGCGTAGCACAGCCCAAACATGAGCACAATTACTACCCATCCGCCCCACGTGTGAAAAACTCCCATAGCTGTTTCTGCCCCCAACCACAATCCCACAAAGGAAATGATAATGATGCGCAAGGTGTTGGCTATCCAAGCCATGCCCACGATAACCGCGAGATTGATCCAATACAGATTGGTCTCTCCCAAAAGCAGAAAAGCCAGGGCGCTGCCGGCGATCAACATGGACTGCAAGGTATTTAGTCCGGCACAAGCTACCTCCACGGATATGGGCAGATGGTTGATCAGCAATTGGGTGCCTTCTTGCGAAACATCGAGGCCTAAAAGAGAAAAAAACTGCCCGGTAATCCATGCTCCCGAGAGGCGGAACCACCAGCCCAGCTGTCCGGCGTCCAAGGAGATCCAGGGAAAGGCCATCAGCGGCAGGACCAGCAGCTTTTTAGTGCGCGCGTAGGATTGTGGCGCGATGCGCGTCGCCAGCCAGGTCCACAGCAGGAGCGTCCAACCCAAAGCTAAGAGCAAGGTGATGTTTAAGGTTATACCTAGCAGCCATAGGAGCGCCGAAGATAGGATAAGAGAGGTGGATAACTCTTTGGGCTTTTCATTGAACTGCCAGGGCCAGCCCAGCCACACAAATAGGGGAAGAGCCATGAGTATGGGCAGTGTATCTTCTGAGGTTGAGCTCCAGTTAATATCGCGCAGCCAAATGCAGCCGGCCAAAAGGGCCAGCATGGCGATGTAGGCGCAGTCCTTTCTAGGCATTCATTTTTCTTGGAAAGTGTACATAAAATCGCTGCTTGTAAAGAAGGCGGAGTGCTTTATTTTGGGCCTTATTTTGCTGGGCTGGTGGCATCTTGAGTTTCCTTTTGGTTAGCTTCGGCTGCGTTGATTTTCTGCAAGTTTTCCCAAAGGGCGGTTTCTGTAGGATATTGGCGCAGCAACTCCAAGGTCAGGGTGCGCGCTTTATTCCAGTCTTTATCGGCAAAAGCTTGACGGGCGAAGAAAGATTTGGCCTCGGGAGATTTATCTTCAATGCTGTGGTAAATTTCAATCGTCTCATCTGTTTTGTTTTCGCCAAAGGCGATGCGCGCCAAGACTTCCTTGCCCATGATCGATTGGGCCAGCAGCTTATTTGCCTGCACGACTTCTTCAGCTTTGGCAAAGGCCTTTTTATCGATGTAAATCAGGCTGGTCAGCCATGCGGCGCGCGCTCCCAGCTCACTATTTTCTTTAGCGTATTTCTCCAGCTGTTTTAGGCCACCATCTGGATCGTGTGAAGCAATCAACAGTTCGCCGATAAGCACATTTAGTTCAGGGGTTGGTTTTTGCTTGCTTGCAAAAGCCAAAGCCGTGGCGAGATTGCGGTTGTTGCGCAGCGCTTGGGTCATTCCATAGGCCACCCATGCGGGAAAATCGGCTGGAAGCACGTCCATTTTGTTGAGTTGCAAAGCCGCTTCCCACCACCCTTCAGAAAGGAAGATGGCGGAAAATATCTCTGGACTCTTGAGCAAAGCGTGGACATCGTCGGGGATAGGTGCGGCCACGGCAGAGTTTTGGGCGGCCTGAGCTAGTTGCTCTACCTGGTCGTAAAATGTCACGAGTCCAGTCTGGGGCGCGGCAAAAGGTTCGGAAGAAAGCCTTGCGGGCGCAGTTGGCGGCTTAGCTGGGGAGGAGGGGCTTTCTTGAGAGTTGTGCTTGGGGGCTTTATCGCTGGCGGCAGGTTGCTCCGCTGGAGATGTTTTAGGATGTGCGGCAGCGGGAGTTTCCCCAGGCTTTTCTTCGACAACTTTAGGGAGCACTTCTTCCCATAGATTGGGGGCAATAGATAGCGCGCCCGTTTTTTGATAGGCAAAAACGCGTTTTAACAGGGTATTGATATGCGGATTCCATGCATGCGAGTTAAATATATTCGCTTGCACAAGGGCCTCGGCCGGCGACTCTTGCCCCTGCTTGAGATATTCGAGCAGCCTCAGCCAATAGGTAGCTTGCTGTTCGTCTAAATATCTTTGAGAGTTTTCCACATTTGCATAGGCTGCATCGTTCCAGAATTGGCCAGCCTTAAGATTTATGAGATAGGCAATGAGTGGCTCAAGCGGTCCTTTGGTGATTTCACGGGTGGACCAGTCAAAGCTGACAGGCACTGCCACATGGCTCCAAAATAGGACTTTGAGCCAAATGGAGGCATTATTGGGATGAGAAAAGCTTTGCACCCATACTTGCAGGGCTTGAGGATAGTAGCGATGCCGTATGTAAAATTCAGCCAGCTGATCGCGCAATTTTAGACTTTGGGGATCTAAGTGGATGGCCGCTACATATTCAGCCAAGGCCAAGGCATTTTTGCCAGTAGCTTCTAGTAAGCGCGCGCGATAGGAAATAATCGCGGGGTTTGCCGGATCTTTGTCATGCGCCTCGGTGAAATATTCCCATGCTTTACGCGGATCTTCATTGACCGTCAGCAGTGCCAAGCGGATCAGGCGGGGCGTATCTTTTTTGCCTTCAAAAGTTTCGCTTTTTAACAGGTCGACAGCTGGCTGGTTCTGTCCCAAGGCGATCAACCGGTCGACATCGAGCAAAAACCAATCTTCTTTAAGGGTTTCGCGACCTTTCCACGCTTGACGCATGGCTTCCAGGCTTTTTTCTTGGGACATGTGCAACAAAGCCTCGCCAGCTAAGATAGAGGCCTTCTCATAGTTGTTGAATTCCTCAGGATAGTATTGATACAAGATGGCCAGTTGATAGGCATTGCCCACTTGCTGATTAGCTTGGATGAAAAGCCCGAGCCACTGTTTGGATAGGGCTGAATTGGTGGACATCATCCCTTCGTAATTTTTGAGGATCTGCAGTGCTTCCAATGGCTTTAATTCGGCGTTGAGCTCTTTTACCCGCTGTAGATCTTGCGCTTGTTCCTGCGGGGTGCGTTCGGCCTGATTTGTAGCATGGAAGGACTTGCTCTTCATATAGAGAATGGCCAGATAGAATCCGGCTACAAAAATTAGCACTCCGCCTAGAATAAGCAATTTGCGCATTTGTGGATGCTCCTTGTTAAAGTGGACTAAGAATTTTTTGCTTTCTTAAAGCGCAAAGAGACCACTTCCCAATCGATGTTTTTGAAGAATACATCGATGTATTTGGCGCGGTCGAGTCCATATTGAGTAATATAGGCATGTTCAAAGACGTCCATGACCAATAAAGGGACAGCACCTGCTAAATGGCCTAGGTCGTGTTCGTTGATCCATTCATTAATTAAGCGCCCTTGTTTGGGGTCGATATAGGAAACCACCCATCCAATGCCGCGCATCGCTCCGGTGGCGCTAAAATCCGCTTTCCAATTGTCGTAGCTGCCAAAATCTGCTTCTATTTTTTTAGAGAGAGCGTCGTTTTTATCCAAGATCTTATTGGGTCCCATATTTTCAAAATAGTATTCATGCAAAAGCATGCCATCGAATTCCCATCCCAGTATGCGTTTGAGGCCGGCGAAATCTGGTGTGCGGTTCTTTCCGCTTTCGTTGAGCTCTTGAATTCTCTGCAAAACCAGATTAGTGTTATTGACATAGCCTTGGTACAGCTTGAAGTGCATTTTGAGCAAATCATCGTTTAGGCCGTCGATCTTGCCCAATAAGTAATCGAAATTTTTAACTTCATATTTCTTTAAAGCGGGCATGCTGGGCTTTTCCGCGGCGTGCAAAGTAAAGACGGGACTTAGAAAGGCTCCCAGAAGCAATCCTGAAAAAATTAATGGAGAGAATATTTTTTTCATGTTTTTCCCTTTAAGAGGATTTTAGAATCTTTAGGGCCTTGAAGGCCCATTATTTTTTGATCTCAAGATGCAATTGCCTAAAGATGCGATGGATAACGGGCAAAAAGACAAAGGCTATAACCACTAGAAAAATGATGCCGCTGAAGAGGGCATAAGTTCCGGCAAATAGCTTTCCTTCATTTGTTTGTAGAGGCGATACAGGCCCCATTCCCGATAGAATCATAGCGGCATTGACGTATGCATCAACCCAAGACATTTTTTCAAAATGTCGATAACCCCACATGCCCAGGCTTAAAGAAATGGCGATGATGAGCAATCCGATGGTCGTATTGCGAATTAAGCGCTTGGCGAAAACACGTGCAGGAATAGGTGGCAGTGGGGTGGATTCCAACATATGTGCATATCCTGAAAGTGTGATGAAAAGCGTTGTCTACCTACCATNNTGTGGTGAAAAGCGTTGTGTTCAACCTACCATAGTTTTTATCGACTTGTTTTGACAACATATTTCTTTCATTTGATTGCTTTTGTCCAAAATATGGCCCTGATTCACCTTGTGCTATGGCAAAAGCGTGTCTTTCGTGGGCACGGCTAGAAGGGTCAAGGGCCTTTGCGAGAGGGAGTGTGGCAAATCGGGCATGAGCTTGTGTATGAAGCTGTGGATGTTGGTTTGGAGCAGTTCCAGGTGCGGCAAGTCGGGAATATCTTCGGTGAATTTGCCCAGATAGCGCCTGCCGCAAATCTGGATTTCCTGTAGGCAATTGCCTCCTTCGCGAATAAACAGAGCGCGCATGCCCGGATCAAGATCGTTTAAGGCTGTATCAAAGGGTAAATCTATCTGAAGGCCAAAAAACAAGCGCAGGTCGTATGGGGACATAAATGTATTCTCCTACAGTGTACTAGCACACCATCAAACTAACATTATGGACAATATGGACAGCATGGACAGCATGGACATTATGGACATTATGGACANNGCTTTTCAGTTTGGTTGCGCACAGCTTTTCTAACGCTGTAAAGACGTTCCGTGAATCCCCCTTCCTTTTCAAATGCGTCAGCTTGAGCCAAAATTTGCCTATTTAAAAGCGCACAAGTAATGGAAAGCAATACAAGTACTCCATTGGCTGCATTTTCCGCAATAGTACCTAGTTGTCGCTGTTCTAGGTGAGCAACCCAAAAGGCAAACTGGTCGGCAGTAGTGAACCTTTGGTTGACAAGTTCATGCCTACGGGGATCATCTTGTTTCCATATCGGCATTTTTCTCTGGCGCAAGAAATCTTGATAATCCAATTTTAACTCTTCAAGACTTGCACGAGCCACATTTGTGAGCTTGATCTCGGTCTTTTTTGAGGTTGCTGAGGCTTGGCTGCCTTCAGCAATGTTTTGAACGCCGGAACGGGCAGCTTGAACCATCTGATCATGCGTACGACTTTTCACAGACACAAAACGATTGCAAAATCTCACCGTAATATCGAAAATCAAACGGGCAAGTTTAAAAGTCTTAAGCTTTTGATAACCTCCGTGTGCTAATAATAACTTGGCCATCCGGTACCCCTCAATTTCAACCTATCTAAAAAAAACATATGAGAACCTCTCGAAATCTTCAAGGTTTTTTTTCGGTCCTTTGAGCTATGGAGGAGCTGTCCATGCTGTCCATTTTGTCCATACGGTCCAAGAATAGATTTTCAAGTATATGTTTAAAGTAAATGTTTTAAATAATTGAATTTAATGCTTATAATAATAATATAGTTATAGGTCGTGCATAACTCAATTACGCGGGAGGCGTTATGTATGTAGCAAGACATGCTTTTTTTACCCCTATCACACAGCAGCTAATCGGCACTTTAGATTTGTTGGGCCAAAAGGACATCCAACAGGGTAAAGCTCAAGCTTTGGCCAATGAGCAAGCCCGCCCAGAAGTATTGCCCAGTCAAACGCCAGCTAGCGCAGCAGCTAGTGAAAAGACCTCTGCTGAGCAAACTCGCGCAAAAGTTTTGAACCAATATGGGCTGATCCGCGCCGCGGCTGAGTTTGAGTTGTGCAAGGAAGCCTTGAGTGTGGAAAATCGCCTTGAACTGCTAAATGTGATAACTAAGGCTAATAATAAAATCAACGAAGTGTCAGCCATCTTTTTTGCGACCCATCCCATAAAAAATGAAGCTAAGGACAAAGAAAATATCTCCAAAATTCACCTTGAAGAGAAAGTGATGCTCGAAGAAAATATTTTTGTGATTTCCAAGGAGATCAAAAAAAATAAGAAACGCATCGCAGGCGAAAACGAGAGATTGTCTATCATCCATTCCAGACTTGGGCAATGGGAGGATTTGAATCGCCAAATTATCGCCTATGATGCACCTAAAACGCTTTTAGGCCGAGAAGAAAAACAGGCTCTGCTTGACAAGCGCAATGCCCTAGGCGAAAAACCTGCTATAGAAAAGGCCATTGTAAGCTCTGAAGGCGAGTTAAAGCGCCTAAAGAACTTTCAAAGTGTTCTGTCGCATCGCTTGGACCCGGTAGTGGAACTTCTCAAAGAAGTGCTGGGCAAGATTGATGGCGAAA
>PLSG01000228.1 GCA_003164155.1 Parachlamydiaceae bacterium
CGTAAAGGCTAGATTTAGAGTAGCGAGAATGCTTTTCATGTGCTTTATTATGTAGTTTGGAAGAATTCAAAGAGGATCTATCCAAAGATTGTCTCTCGTTGGATAGTTGCCCATATGTGAACTACGACCTTTATTTTTTAAAAATGATCGGGTGGACACGCTTGCCCACACCATTATTTAAGTTGTATTCAGCCAGCTCATCGGCAATCTGATCGGGAGTTTTGTGCTGTTCTGTGCTTTTTTTGAATATGAGCAACAGCGTGTGGTAAAGTTGACTGACTTTATGCCGCACTTCGATGGGATTGTAGCCATGCAAGCCAAATTCCCCAGCCGCACTAATCAAGCCGCCGGAATTGAGAATAAAATCAGGCGCGTATAAAATGCCTTTTTGCATCAAGGAAACACCGCATTCGGGGCTGAGCAGCTGATTATTGGCTGCGCCGGCGATGGCTTTGCAATGCAGCTTTGCAATACTATCTTGATTGATGATAGCTCCCAGGGCGCAAGGCGCCAAGATGTCGCAAGGCGTACTGAGGATTTTATCGTGAGAAACTACAGTGCTTCCGTAAAGTCTGCCTAGCTCAAGTGCTTTTTTTTCATTAATGTCGCTGATGATCAGTTTAGCGCCATGCCAAAAGAGATGATCGAGAAGCTTTGCCCCCACGCTGCCTAAGCCCTGGATGGCAATGGTCTTGCCCTCTACTGAAGGGGTATTCCAAAGCGTTTGACAAACCGCTTGGATGCCTTTAAAAACACCCCAAGCGGTAAATCGGCTGGGGTCTCCACTGCTTGTGGCAGTCGGCAGCGCACACATATAGGGGGTTTTTTCGTAGATGACCATCAGATCTTCTGGTGTGCTGCCCAGGTCTTCTGCTCCAATATACTGACCTTCTAAGAGATTGATGGCCTCGCCAAAAGCGTAAAGCAGCTGTTTGGTTTTTTGATTTTTGGGATCTGCCATGATTACCGATTTTCCGCCCCCTAACCCGCTTTGAGCGACGGCTGATTTATAGGTCATGCCTTTCGCCAAGCGCAGCACGTCGGTAAGAGCCTCTTGCTCGGAGCGATAGGGATAAATGCGTATTCCTCCCAAGGCTGGGCCTAATCTTAAGTCATGGATAGCTATAAAAGCATGCAGCCCTACAGCTTTTTCGGTAATTTCTACAACCCTTTCATATCCCTTTATAGAGAGGTCTTTGAGTGTAAGCATGGCATTCCCCCGTAATTGAGTTAGCTAAAGCATCTGCTAGGAAACAGCAACTTGAAAATAGCACATCGCCTAAATTCTTTGCTGCAGTTTTAACTTCAGCTAGCCAACCAATCTCTTGTTAAAAAAAGCATAAGGTCCAGGTTAGCATAAAAAAATTCTTGTGCAGTAGGAGGATACAAGATTGGCTTGAATTTTTCCTAGAGCAATTTTCTACATTTCCCCTGCCATAACTGCCAGTTTAAAGCCTAAAGATTTTGCAGGCATGCACCTAAAAATCTGTACTCACTACCGCCACAATCAGCACCCGTATCTTTACTCCAAGCCCTGTATGGTCGTTCTACTCCTTTTTAGTGCACGATCGGCATCTAACTCCTCTGTGTCCGAAGGAAAGGAAGTGGCCAAAGACGCAAGATCCCCATGGTTTTTTTTAGCCGGAGTTAAAATAGCACTCGCAGAAGACGACATGGAGGACAAACAAGCAAATAAGTGTGAGTAGCTCGGTGATAGAGGTGGAGAAAGTGAGGAGAAATCGAATAATGGCTTTAGCGAGGGAGAGAAAATTGAATCAAAACGAACGGGCGTAAATGCTGAAGGTCTCCGCCATGGCGAGGTTGCAGGGCATAGTGAAGAACTAGCAATTAAAGAGATCGAACTTAAGGAACTTGAGCTTGAAGGGCTTGAGGGAGAATGAGTCAATTCCAAGAAAGTGGAGGAAACCATTATATTTTTATCTAAATTCACAAATGTCATAGCAATCCTTTTTTAATTAATTAAAATAATACCATCCAGTATTTTCAACATCGCATTTTACAACAACACGAACAATCGCACGCAAATCATAACACAGAATCAAACTCAAAATCAACATCATTAACAACACAAGTAAAATTACAGCTTTACTTAAATAAAATAATTTAATATAATCTAATTGCAGACTGAAGCCGAATATTAACAATCATATCCACCCATTTGCAGTTAAAATCTTAAGTAACGCTAATAATTATTTCCACATTAAACACGGAGCTTTCTATGCTAACAAAAATCCTACTCTCTGCATCTGTAATTTGCGCTACACTAGTACACTGTCCTCTACAAGGCGATTCCCCCCCTTCACATCTAAAAGATTATCAGCAGCAAACAAGCGATGTCTCCAATGGCAAAATTACAGAAGTGATCTATATTGACGATGAGCATGAGCCAGAAATGTTTTTGACGCTAGATAACGGTTTGCGGCTTTTAACCAAAGTTACTTTTGGACATTCTTTTTATGCCGGACAATCCATTAGAGTGACTTTAGAGGATGCTAAACTCAAACTTATTTTGACTACCTATGAAAGCGATGGCAAAGCCAAAGAAGTGATCTCATTTT
>PLSG01000273.1 GCA_003164155.1 Parachlamydiaceae bacterium
CGTGTCGTTCGCGCGGGGATGGCAGTTTTGAAATTATTGAAGATTTGGCATGGGATGGTTTTTTGCGCGAAAAGATTTTGTTGTCTCAAAAAGAGCTGCAAGAAGAGCGGGACCTGATAAGCGCGTTCGCTTCCTAGCAATTGAAAAAAAAATAATGGCAAAGAAATACTAAATATTGTCACTTAGTGAAGTGATCGAATTCACAAATTTAGGGCTGTTTTCTTGCAGTTGTTAGTCTATGCGACCTAAATCCGGTTCCTCCGGATTTAGGTCGCATAGACTAACAACTTGCGTTAACACTTGAATATAGAAGAGGTATACAATGGCTGAAGTCCTGTTTGAAATATCAAAAGATCATCTGGAAACTGGCCTGCGCGGGTATCCTGTGGGATATTGCGTCACCTCATCCGTCGATCCGCAAAAAGGGCTGTTTTACGTAGGCAAACCGGTTGTCGAGTTTGCCGATAAAGAACCTGAGGAAGTCATCTATAATCTATACACGGGACATGCAGGTTCAGCAAATGAAGTGGCCGCCTTCACCCAAGACCTGCGCAAGCGGGCGGAGTGCTCGCCTGCTCTACTGGATTATATACGCAAGCTTCCCCGGGAAGGCAGCCCCATGAAGCTTTTCTCGGCAAGCTTGCTTTTGTGCGGCATGCTGGAAAGCACTGGAAATTATCGCGAAGACTGCCTGAACATCATCGCTAAAGTCCCTATAATTGCTGCCACGGTGATCAACCATCACGCTGGATGGGGAGGAGAGAGGATTTCGAAGCCAGAGCTGGGATATATTGAGAATTTCACTCAGCTGCTGAATCTGCCGGGGGGGCAAACACCTGAGTTAAACCGCATCTTTAAGCTTTTCAACATCTTACATTATGACCATGGAGGGGGCAACCTATCTACTTTTGTGGGTAAAGCCGTCGCCTCAGGCCACGAGGATATGTATGGTTCATTGACCGCGGCTATGTGTGGATTAGCTGGATCCAAGCATGGAAAAGCCAACCAAGACGCCTTGGAATTAGTTAAGCAGGTGCAGCTCGAATTGGGCAGCAAGGCCACCTTGGCAAAGCTCAAGGAGTCTGTTAAGGCTAGGTTGGAAAATAAGGATTTGATATACGGTTTTGGGCATGCCGTCCTCAGGGTAGAAGATCCGCGCGCCACAGTGCTCTATAAGCTCGCCGGCGAATTATACCCCGCCAACCCTATGGTCAAAATCGCCAACTTGATGCGCGAAGGAGTTTCTAAAGTTTTGTCTAGCAAGGATAAGATATCCAATCCATACCCCAATGTCGATGCCATTTCCGGAACTTTGTTAACTGCCGCTGGATTTCCTTATCCCGAATATTATACAATATTGTTTGGTTTATCGCGCGTTGTGGGCATTTCCATTCAGATTGTCTACGAAAGATGTGAAGCGCGCGATGGCAAGGGTACGCCTATTGTGCGTCCTAAGTATTATTATAAAGTGCGTTGAGGGCCAAGTGAGGATAGAGGATTTACAAAATATATTCAACCGGGCGCTTTTTCTCAGTTTTTCTAAAGCCCGGCTGTTATTTGCTTTTTGCGTGCTGGCTTTATGCGGGTTGCTGGTAATCTTTTTTCATGGATTAGCCACGGCGGCAGGGGCAGGGAAGGGGCTATGGGTGGGGATGAGCCTAACCTTTTTGCCTATTTTCTTGTGTGCCGGCATGCTATTAGCCGCGGGAGTAGTCCTGATCAGAGCTTACCACGACGAAATCAAAAACCGGCCAACTACCCTCTGGATGGTGATAGATAAATCGTGGGAAGTGGTGATGGGGGCGACTTATTTTGCTATCCCCTTCATCTTGGCTTATCTGGTCTTATGGATAGGGTTGGGATTCTTCATTTTGCTGAGTGCTCTGCCCCAAATT
Source organism: Parachlamydiaceae bacterium (assembly GCA_003164155.1). Lineage (GTDB taxonomy): Bacteria > Chlamydiota > Chlamydiia > Chlamydiales > Parachlamydiaceae > BOG-1457. The sequence continues at coordinate 1,896 of PLSG01000273.1, forward strand.
GGCCCTTTCTTTGGCGTTGTGCTGGCTTTTGCTCCATTTTTGATCAATGTGGCTTCCCTGCTACTTTGTCTGCTAAACTTTGCTATGCTTTTCTTCATTACTCCATTGATAGCACTCAAAGGGTTGGATAGGCAGCGCATATCCCAAATGGCCATGCAGAAGCTGCAGATCGACCTCTTTCCCAATCTGCTGCTTATGGGCATTGCCATCTTGCCTTTATTTTGTGTGGCGGCACTGCTGATGGGCGGCGCGTTCTTGACTGAAAGTGTCTGCGCAACTTCTCCCACCTGCTTGTATACTGTGCTTCAGTGGTTTTTTATAATGATTCCCTTCACCGCACTTTTAGCTCCGGCGGTAGTGTTTTTCTTTCACTTTGCAGCGGAAAGCCATATTCTGCTGCAAAAAAAGTAGCTATCTCGGCGGCTAGCGATTCGGCAAATAGAGCATGATAAAGCAATCCTTTGGATCCCATGCCGGTGAGATACCAGATGCGGCTGTCTAGTCTGCCCATGAGGGGCTTGCGCTGGGCAGCCGAAGCTCTGAGGCCTGCCCGGCAGCCGACGACCTGCGCAGCTGCAAGTGGTGGGAACATCTCCGCAATTTTCGGACCTATCTCAGCTTGGGCAAAAGCTGGATCCGGTAGAGCAGACCGAAATTCCCGTTCATAGGTTGCACCCGCAAAACAAGACCCGCCGCTTTCGCTCATCACTAGGTAGTTTACGGAATTCAGGGGCGCTGGCAAGGGCTCAATTCCCGCTGGCCACGCATACTCCAGCAATTGCCCTTTGACGGGCGTGATGGGCAAATGCGACAGCTCTGGAAAAGCCTTAACTAATGCCCCAGTAGCCACAATCACGGCGTCAAAGGCGTGGAGCTCTTGCAGGCTTTCCACAGTTTTTATTTCCAAAACTGCTCCGAGAGCTTGGCAAGCTTTCCATAGCCCTGCGAGATATAAGGGACAAAATACTGAGGCACCCGTTTTGATGAACAGTCCGGGAGATCCACCAAGGCCTGGCACAAGCGCTTGGCAGCGTTGAGAGTCCCACCATTCCACCTCCGCAGTGTGGATGGCGGCACATCTCTTATAATCGCTTTCTTGGGATGCGCTTAGGGCAAGCCGCAAAATACCGCAGTAGTTAGCGACTGCTTTGCCTTGCGCCGCTGAGGCGACGTCTAAGAGTTTTTGCGTGGCGGCTATGCCTTGGATGCCCATCCAATTTAATTTGGCATGCACCCCTACATAGGGATGCATCAAGCCTGCCGCCATGCCTGAGCTTCCGGCGCCAATCCCGCCTTCATCGAAAACGACCACTTTGATTCGTTTTCCCAGCGCAGGATGTTGCAGCAAGTTCCAACACGCAGCTAATCCAGAAAAACCAGCACCTACTATTGCAATTTGCATATGAAGTCATTATAAAGAGGATGGTTAGTAATTGTCCCCATCTCCATCGGGCTCGACTTTATGATTTTTTTGGGGTCTCCTCCCTGTGAAAAAGGGGCAATCTTTGCATTTTTGTTCTCACCAAGCGGCATTCGACGATTGGTTTCGAACAAAAATGCAAATTCAGCCCCTTTTTCCCTGGGGAGGCGATCCAAAAAAAATCATAAAGTCGAGCATCGGAGGAACCGAGAGGGATCTGAAATAAAAAAGGACTTTGATATCCGCTCCATTTTTGCACTTTCGAGAATTGTTGTAACCTATTTAAAGGAATAAGATGAGCCACATAGATTTTAACACACTCACCAATGAAGAAGTTGCCCATTTTGTCATCCATATGACCCCTGAAGAGCTGCAAGTTTACGCAAATGAACTTTCACCACTGCATCTGTCCATTGCCGTGGCGGTATTGCAACCGCAATACGATCCCCTATGGAAAGAGAAGTTTCTAATCATAGCCAGCAGCGTGAAGGAAAAACCTATGCTGGAATCAATAGGAAAAACGCTTTCTTTAGTTCAAGCGCTCGAATTACTCGAAGCCGATCAAACCAAGTATTTAAGCGTCCAAGAGAATTTGCCTCCTATTTTTGTGGGCCTGTCTGCAGCGATGTTCATCCAAATTCTCTCCGCAGCTACCCCTGGACAATTAAATATGCTTAAGCTGGCCGCAGGTACTGAGCCTATCCAACACCATCTTAGTTTATTCATCCGCGAAACGCATAATGCCTTAGCCGATTTTGAGCAGCAGTATGCTAGCTTGTGCGAAGAGATTGCCGCGCTAAATATCTTTACTCTCACACGCGCAGATCTTTCCGCCCTCAAACTCAAATTAAACAATTTCAGTCTGCGCGCAAAAGATCTCTTGTTCATTCTCAATAAAGCCTTGGCAGTTTCTTGGAACACTTTGCGCACGGACTTAATTGACCATCTCAATAAGCACAAGGAACAGATCCAAAGATATAGCCACGTTCTCATAGGAGAGCCATGCTCTTCTGATCACGCTGCCGCCACAGGTCTGTACAACCAGTTGGACGCGCATTTAAGCGCCATCTATGGAGATCCATTGAATCCGCATGACATAGAAGCCTTGCAAGACGACGATCCATCTATCGAAGCATTGACTAAACTGTCTGTTTGGTATCCGGAAGATTATATTGAGATAGGCCTTTTGCCTCCCCACGTACAGCCAGAAGCGATAGGAAGTACTCAGAGAAATACAGAGAAAGACTGGTTTAAAAATAAAAAAGCAGACTCAGATTGGAAGCCCATGCAGCATGAAAAGCTCTTTGTGCAAGCCCTGAATAACCTCAAGCTCTTGGGATTGCATACTGTGGCCGACATGAAAAATGCCCAGATATACTCCAAGAATATGCTTTGTGAATATATCCAAGAGCATCTGCATGTGCTGTCATAGTAACCCAAGTTGCTAGTCCCCCTGAATCCGGAGGAACCGGATTCAGGGGGACTAGCAATTGAAAAATGATGACGAAAAGATACTGAATCCTGCAGCTTAGTGATTAAAATCGACGAAGAGGATATTCGAGCATGCAT
>PLSG01000535.1 GCA_003164155.1 Parachlamydiaceae bacterium
CCGGCGGCATAATTGGGAAAGTCGGTTTGATGGTTGTCTTGCCAGCTCTTTAAAACCGGAGTCATCAGTTTCCATGAAGCAAACACCTCATCGTTGCGCGCAAATAAGGTGTTGTCTCCCGCCATACAATCCCAAATTAGCCTTTCATATGCTTCAGGCGTAGTTAATCCAAAATAAGAGCCATAGCGGAAATCCATCTTCACTGGTTGCAAAGACATATGCGAACCCGGCACTTTGCAGGTCATCTTCAAGGAGATTCCCTCGTCTGGCTGAATGCGGATGACCAGTACGTTGCCTTCGCTTGTGTGGTTGCCTTCAATGAAGGGAAAATAGGGAGCGCGTTTGAAGGCGATGGCTATTTCTGTCACCCGCTTAGGCATATACTTGCCGGCTCTTAGATAAAAAGGCACGCCTGTCCAACGCTCGTTGTCGATAAATAGCTGCATGGCTACAAAAGTTTCCACATTGGAATCTGGAGGCACGTTGGCCTCTTGTCGATAACCGCCCACTTCCTGCCCATTGCTTAACCCTTTGGCGTATTGGCCTCTGACCACATATTTATCCACATCTTCAGCAGCCATGGGGCGCACGGCATTGAGCAGTTTCACCTTTTCGTTCTTGATGGCGTCGGCTTCCAGATTCTCTGGCGGTTCCATGCCCACGATAGAGAGTAGCTGCATCATGTGGTTTTGGACGATATCGCGCAGCATGCCCGACTCTTCCCACAGACGACCTCTTGTGCCGATGCCCTGTTCTTCTGCTACGCTGATTTGTACATGGTCGATATGCTGATGGCTCCAAATGGATTCAAAAATAGGATTTCCAAAGCGCAAGACGAGCAGGTTTTGAACGGTTTCTTTCCCCAGCCAATGGTCGATGCGGTACAGCTGTTTTTCCTCGGCAAACTGGGTGATGTGTGTTTGCAAGGCCAAGGCAGAATCGAGGTCTTGTCCAAAAGGCTTTTCAATGATCACTCTCGACCAAGGGTTGTGGAGGCCTTTATCTGTATAAAGCAGCTTGTGTGAGCCTAGCTTTTCTACAATGGTAGGGAAATAGCTGGCCGGGGTCGAGAGATAGAAGACGCGATTGCCCTTCGTTCCCAGCTGGCTGTCTAGTTCTTTTAAGAGGGCGTCTAAAGAGGCATACCCTTCGTCTTCATGAAATTCGGCGCGATGGTAATAGATCTGCTGGCTAAAGGTTTTCCATAGCTCTGGGTCGACGGGCTTGACTCGCGAATACTTTTCAATAGCGGCATGCATTTCATGGCGGAAGTCATCGTTGGATTTTTCCCGACGGGCAAAGCCCACACAGGCGAAGTGAGCCGGCAGCTGCCCTTCGCGGGCCAAGTTGTATATGGCCGGCACCAAGCGTCGGGCAGTTAGGTCTCCGGTAGCACCGAAGATCACCAGTATGCACGGGTCCGCATTCTTGGTTAAATGAGAGCTGTCTTGCAGGGGATTGACGAAAATTTCGGGTTTGGCTGGTGAAAACATGAATTTCTATTTTTATGTGTTTTCGGGTAGATCAATGCTTTAGATCACTGTACGTGCAAAAGGCGAGCTTCTTGTCGTCCTAGGGCTCTGATGATCTCAAAGTGTTTTTTTTCCAAAGGAATGATAGAAAGACGAGAACGCGAGCGGAGAATGTATAAATCCTGAAGCTCGGGATGTCTTTTGAGGGTGTCAAGTGTAACTAGGCTAGGGAATTTTTCGACAAACTCCACTTCCACCATTACCCAGATAGGTTTTTCAGAGGTGGCTCTGGGATCATAGTAGGGGCTTTCGGGATTCCATGCGGTAAAATCAGGGAAAGCTTCTTTACAAATGCGGCATACTCCGGCTACGCCGGGCGGTTTTTCGTTGGAATGGTAGAAAAGGGCCAGATCTCCCACCTTCATGACGTCGCGCATGTAATTGCGCGCTTGGAAATTGCGCACCCCTTCCCAAGTCGAAAAACCATCTCTTTTTAGCTGGTCAATCGAGTAAGTGGTCGGTTCTGATTTTATTAGCCAATAGTTAAACATAGCCTACTCTTAATGCTGTTCAAGTATACCGCAGCTTACCTTTTTGCTCTTTTACTGCCTAGTGTTTTTATTTGCTCACCGGAGGGATGCGCAAAGCGGCATTGTGTTGGTGGTCGAGGTAGTTTTGCAAGATGATCGCCGCCGTAAGTTTATCGACGACTTTAGCGCGCTTCTTGCGCGACATATTGCCCTCGCGCAAGGCCTTCTCGGCGAGCACTGTAGTCAGTCTCTCGTCCCAAAGTACTATGGGAAAGGCAAATAGTGGGCGCAGCACGGCCGAAAAATGCTGCACTTCATCGGCCAGCATGCCCATCTTGCCGTTCATGTGCAAGGGTAGTCCAATCACCAACTCATTGACGATGCAGTTGTGCAAGCTCTGTATGCGGTTAATTTCGACTAACAGCTTTGCGGCAGTGCTTTCCAGTTTTTTTTCTGTTTTGAGGGTCTCGTGGGGCATGGCAATGATTTTTCGTTCATCAGAGAGTGCCATGCCTATGCGGGCCAGTCCATAATCTAGCCCCAAAGTGCGTTGCGGTTTGGGGCGCGGGGTACCAGGAGCTGTCATGCTTATTTTCCCGGTGATTTATTTTGATAGGCTATCATGGCTTGGACAAATGCGCAAAATAGGGGATGAGGCTCGGTGGGCTTGGATTTAAACTCGGGGTGAAACTGCACGCCCACCATCCAAGGATGGTCCTTTATCTCGGAGATCTCACATAGGGATCCCCCTTCGAGCGTTCCCGATAGCACAAAACCTTGTTTTTCTAAAGCTTCTTTGTAGCGGTTATTGAACTCGTAGCGGTGGCGATGTCTTTCTGATATCTGTGTCGTTTTATAGGCCTCAGCAGCCCGTGTGTGGGGCTTAATGTTGCACTCATAAGCTCCCAGACGCATGGTCCCCCCCACATCTTGAACTTCTTGCTGCTCGCTCAATAGTGAGATCACAGGATTTTTGGTGTCGGGCTCGATTTCCGTCGAATTGGCGTCTTCAATGCCTACCACATTTCGGGCAAATTCCACGGCCATCACCTGCATCCCCAAGCATATTCCAAAATGCGGGATCTTATTCTCTCGGGTGTATTTTGTGGCGAGAATTTTGCCATTCCATCCTCTTTCTCCGAATCCGCCGGGTATGAGGTATCCATCGCACCCTTTAATGGCTTCTTCGACACTGTGGTTGTGTTCTATCTTGTCGGCTTCGAATTTTCTGATATTGAGTTGATATCCGGCGGCCAAGGCTCCGTGCTCTAGCGATTCCAGTATCGATTTATAGGCATCTTGATGCTGCACATATTTGCCTACAATGCCTACGGTGNNGATGGAGAATGGTCTCGATCAGCTGTTTCCAGGAGGAGAGGTCGATGGGTTTGCTGGGGAGGTTCAGCTGTTGGCAAAGCATTTCATCGAGCCCTTGCTCGTGCAGCTTTAAAGGCACTTCGTAGATGCTGTGCTTGACGTCGGCTACTTCGATGACAGCTTTATGTGGTACGTTGCAAAAGAGGCTGATCTTGTCTTTGACATCTTGGCAGAGAGGTTCTTCGCAGCGGCACAGCATGATCTCAGGGAATATGCCGATTTGGCGCAATACTTGTACTGAATGCTGCGTGGGCTTAGTTTTGACTTCTCCGGCGGCTTTGAGATAGGGGACGTAAGTCAAGTGGATGTTTAAGCAATCTCCCGCGCGTTCATAGCGGAATTGGCGGATAGCTTCCATGAAAGGCAGGGACTCTATATCCCCTACGGTGCCCCCTACTTCCACTACCAGAACATGGGTGTTTTCAACTTGCTTGGCGCAGTTGATGATGCGCTGTTTGATCTCATCGGTGATATGGGGGACGACTTGCACTGTTTTGCCCAGGTAATCGCCACGTCTTTCGCGTTTGATCACAGTATTATAGATTTGACCTGAGGTTGTATTCGAAAGGGCCGAGAGAGGGGAGTGCGTGTAACGGTAGTAGTGTCCGAGGTCGAGGTCTGTTTCAGCTCCGTCGTCCGTGACATACACTTCACCGTGCTGGTAGGGGCTCATCGTGCCTGGATCGACATTGAGATAGGGATCGAGTTTAAGCA
>PLSG01000019.1 GCA_003164155.1 Parachlamydiaceae bacterium
CTTTTCCAAATAAAATCTCCCTCGTGATTTGTAGGGGTGTTTTTTAACTATGTTTTTAGGTTGATGCCTATGCCCCACTCGAGGTGAATGATCGAGCACTAAAGAAACCCTCAACTTGTGGTCTAGGATGTCAACAAAACAGCTTTTTGTATTAGGCGCCGGCTATGTGGGCCAAGCCCTGCTATCTGGGCTTAAAAGCCATGACTATCTTCTGCATGCTTCCACCACAACCTCAGAAAAAGTGGAGGAGTTAAAATCCCTGGCACAGCACGTGTGGTTAATGCGCGGATCGGATAAAGATCAGCTGCGCCACATCATCGCCCAATGCGACGCCATGATCGTCTTGGTAGCTCCATCTAGTCGCGAAAAATATGTAGAAACTTATCTAGCTACGGCGGAGGCTATATCTGGCGCATTGAAGGAGCTTGAAAAGCCTTTTTATCTCCTTTATACAAGCAGCACCTCGGTGTATGAAGGCTCTTCAGCTGTCGAATGGACGAGGGAAGATGTGGCGCTGCAGCCCCCATCTGCGAATGCCCGCGCATTGCTTGATGCTGAAAATATCTATTTGCACTGCGCGCCTGCCCAGGTTAACACATGTGTTTTGCGCTTGGGAGGTATTTATGGACCGGGTCGCGATCTGGAAAAGCGCGCCCGACAGTTTGCCGGTCAAGAAATGACGGGAACTGGTCTTGAACTGACCAACCACATACATTTACAAGACATCCTAGGAGCTATCGAGTTCTGCCTTAAAGCCAGCTTATCTGGCATTTACAATCTAGTAAACGATGCGCATCCTACGCGTCAGGTTTTGTATGATGGGCTATGTCAAAAGATGGGTCTTCCTCTTCCTCTATGGAAGGGGCAAATGGCGGCTGTTAAATCAGGCGGTTACAAAGTTTCCAATGAAAAAATCCGGAGTGCCGGCTATGTTTTCCAGCTAAACGCGATGTAGCTTGGGATCGAGTGCGTCGCGCAGGGCATCGCCTACTATGGCTATGGCAATCAGCAGGCAGGTGAGCATGATGGCCGGAGGCCACAGCAAATAGCTTTCGCCAGGAAATACTTGCCGGGCTTCATCCATAAGTACGCCAAGGGAACATGAATTCTCTTCTCCCAGCCCTAAGAAGGCCAGTCCAGTTTCACTTGTGATGGCGCCCATTACAGCAAAGGGCAGCAGAGTGAGCAGGGGAGGGATGGCGTTAGGCAATATGTGCACAAAGATGGTGTATGCATCACTAAAAGCTTGGGCCCGACAGGCCTCGACATAGGACTGATGGCGTTGTTTTAAGAATTCTCCCCGGATATACCGGCTAAACTGCGTCCAGCCAAAAAAGCCGATGGCGCCTATTACTAAGAAGATTGATTTGCTTTGGGTGACGGCGATGATTAAGAGCAGCATAAAAAATGTGGGCATGCCCTCCCAGATTTCCAGTATGCGGCAGACGATGATGTCCGTTTTGCCTCCATAAAAACCGGCTAATGCGCCTATGGGGATGCTGATTATCAAGGAGACTGCCACGGATAGCAGCCCCACCACCAACGATATGCGGATGCCGAAAATTAAGGCCGCCAGCATATCTTTTCGATTGGTGCGCGTCAGTTCCCACCAGCTGACCACTTGGTTGAGATCTTGGTCTCCGCCGGCGTCATCTTCCCAGTGAAAAGTGCGCAGCAAGGGCCATATTTCCATATGCATTTGCGCTACTTGCGCTTCGAGCCAGTGCTGGCGTTGGGCGAGGTAGCTTAGCTGAGTTTCCGCAGTGTGATAGTCTGTGACGACTTGGTAGGTTTTGGCGATCAGGCGCTGCAGCTTGGGCAGCCAAGGCAGCATAGCGCAGTGCATAGCGGGCGGCGGCGGCGCGAATTTTTGCTGCCAAGACTCTAGTTCTAGGGCTGGGGGCAGGCGGGAGCTCTGTTTCCAAGGCGCATAGTTGTCCCATAGATTTTGAGAGCTCAGACTACTGCTTCGCTGTGGGAATTGGGCATCGAGGAAAGCTATGCGCGGCATTTGGGCGTATGCCTGGGGTTTTTCTTCCGAAGGCACTAGTAGGCAAGCCCTGGCAAGGTATTTTCCACGTTGTTGATATTTTTCATATTGAGCTTTATGCTTGGCAAGAAAGGCCGTGAGATTCTCCGTTTCTTGTTGTTGCCTTTTGTGGGCCATCTCCCATAAANNTCTGTTTTTGCAAAGGACTGCCAGGCGCTTTCCATCTGTTTGTCCGAAGGCATGTCAGCTGCAGGCGTCCCCGCTTGCATCAGCTTGCTCTTTTCCTCGCGCATGGCGGTCGCTATCCATTTTTTTTGAGCTAGGGTGGCGTAGGCCGGGGCGTACTTTTGCAAACTGGCTTGTTGCATACTTGCGATTTGATATTGCAAGACGAGATTGAGCCGGGCGTAAGTGAGCATGTGGGCGAGGTCGAAATCCCAGCTGGAAGTTTGAATATCGCTGTGTTCTAGCGCGTTGAATAGAGCTGAGAGCGCTGCGTGCTGCACATCGGGGACTGCGGAGTTAAAGGATGGCGCCTGGTGTTTCGTTAGGATAGCTAATTCCCTTTGCCGGTTAAGGGTGGCATTACTCGCTGGGTCTTTGAGCGGATGGAGAACTAAGAAGAGGAATAACCCCATCTGGACGAGAGCCATTCCCCCCAGCAGTGCTAAGCGCCGCTTTTTTTTGACCAAAAACCACATGCCTGCGGTCAGGGGCAAGATGAAAACCAGTAAATTGAAGAAGATATCGAGCTGTTTGGTGTAGTAGCCGCTATAAAATAGATAGCGGAACAAGGGGAAGTAGAGGCTCCCCTCAAAATAAACCAGCAGCGGCTTGCTGGCGGCTAAAAAAGGCGCAAATACCGCCGTCAGGCAAAAGAGAATCACCAGTCCCAGGGCCCCCATGCCCAGGCGGTATTTCCTGAAATGCTTCCATAAAATTGTCCAATAGGTGTCAGTATGGCGCCCTTTGAACTTGATGGAATGCTTGATGGGTTGATGCATGCAGTATTCCTCAATCTAGTGTTACGCGCGGGTCTAAGAGGGTATAGGCGATATCCGCCAATAGATAGCCTATGAGGGTCAGGAGCGATCCGGCAATGGCCGAGAACATGATCACATTGTAATCGCGGTTGATCACGGCATCATAAAAAAACTTGCCGAATCCATTGATTTCAAATAAGGTCTCCACAATTAAAGAGCCACCCAGAACTATTCCCAATGAGCCGGCGATAGAGGTGACAATGGTGATGCCGGCATTTCGGCCGATGTGTTTGAACAGAATCTGGGTAGATGATAAGCCCTTAGCTTTCGCGGTGCGCACATAGTCTTGACGCATTACCTCGATTACGGCGGTGCGGGAAAGGCGAGCTTCAGCTGCCAGGCTGCCATAGATGATGGCCACAAGCGGCAGGGCTATATGCTCGAACAGGTCGAAAAGCCTTCCCAAAGATGTTTCGGTGGCGTAGACCGCTTCTGGACTGGTAAATCCGCTGATGGGGATGGGGGTATGCGTAAAAGGAAAAAAATTGTTTAAGGCCACATTTTCGATGAGAAAGGGCGCTACTACGAAAATGGGTATGGCGTAGAGGATCAAAAAGGTGTAGTTAAAAAAGATATCCAGCCCCTGCCCTTGGTTATAGGCCATCAAAAAGCCAAAAAATTGACAGACCACAAAGGTAATCAGCATGGGAAATAACGCCAGAGTCAAAGAGTATTTAAAGCGCTTGACCACTTCTTCTAAGACTGTTTTATTGGGATCATTGCGCAGCGTGCCGAAGTCCAAAGTTAGCACCCGGCTCATATAGCGCACTAATCTGGTCTCAAAAAAGAAGATGCTCACCTTTTGCATGCCTGTGGGTGCGAGTTTTTCGGCTTGGTAGTTCTCCGCATACCACTGCTGCAGCTGGCTGATTTTCGCATGAGTTTCTGCTGCGCTGTCTTTTGAAGACAATGGCCATAAGGCAAAAAGGGCGTTGTCATGCGAAATTTTGCGGTTATAGGCTCTTTCCTGATCGGTTAGATTGGGCCCTAAGTACGCCTGCCGCGTGGCGCCGCGGATAAAGAATCCCACGGCTAAGCGCCTGATAGACATATCTTGGAGGGGGTCTTGGGCAATGCTCAATAGTTTGGGCATGATGAAGCAGGATTGGTCTCCGAGCAGGACTCTGCGTTGGTCATATGTCTTGAAGGACATTTCAACTGCATCTTGGGGGCTATAGCGGCGATGCTGCAGCTGCCAAAGAGTTTCTTCTATATGCGACATAGAGAGCCAAGGCCAGTCGTTGTAGAGGATTGGCAGGGTTAGTCCGTAGTATTCGCGAAATTGCAGGTAGCGCTCGTCACTGCCAAAGGCTATGCTCTTGTCTTGCGAGCGGGTGGCTAGTCCTTCTGCGGAGACTTCAGTAACCGTTACTGGGTCGCCAGGAGCTAAATTGATAATCACAAAATTGACCAACAGGATGCAAAACAACGTGATGGGCAACAAGAGTAGGCGGCGCATGATATACGAATGCATGTGATTTAATATGTCTCCTTATGCGCTATTC
>PLSG01000017.1 GCA_003164155.1 Parachlamydiaceae bacterium
TTAGGTTGATGCCTATGCCCCTCCGAGGCTACGCAGTGGACTTTACCTCTACCGCTCCTTTCGCTTGCCTTGAGCTACATGTCTCACCCTCATTCGAGGAGGAATGCTAAGGGCGAAAAAATAAAACTTATTTCTTTCTTCCAGGAAACCAATGCAAGGCTAGATCCGCAAAAAGATGCTGGGCAGTCTGCTTTCCTGCGGCGAAGAATTCTAGGTTTGTGAATGCTTCAGTGAGGGGCAAGGCCCAGTACAAATAAGGATTATGCATCTTTCTAAAGGTGTTTGAAAAAGCCGCATGCAGATTTTGTAGGCATGTCTCAGGATCGTGTTGCAAGAAATCGGGGATCCATTCAGGAAAAAGCGGCGAGATCTGCGCCATGCACTGAAAGTAGTAATCCACATAATTTTGCAGCAAAGTCTGCGGATCGTTGAAAAAAGGAGATTTAGGGGCATCGTGTTTGGTTAAGAAAAGCTGCTTAGCTCCGCAGATCTCAGCTGGCAGGCAGTTCAGCAGCAGATACTGCGGCCATACCTTGGCCACATCGCTGAGCGCGTGCTTGCCATTCACAAGCAAACCATCCGGCAAGACACCCTGCAAAGTACCCACAATTTTAAGCGGAGTCTGGTTGGGCCCATTGACCTGAACGGCCGGCACAATCCAACCTCCGTCCGCTGCGCGAGCAGGTATGGTACAGTTGTTGTTGAAGTGCACGTTGACGGCATCGGACGGGCTCACCCCCATGTTGGACAGATTGCCCTGCATCTCCACTACGGCACTTTTTATCTGATCGCAAGCCAATTTCTTAAAAGTGCCATGTGGAAGGCGACCCGCCTTTTCTGCCATGCCAAATACATGCTGCATGGCAGGTTGAGCATCTATGGGTAGCGAAGGCTGCATGGGTTTCTTTAAGCAAGCCTGCTGCATCATATAGCTTTCCAAGAAAGAGAGCACGAAGGCTTCGTCGCTCTTCAATTGATCTTTTTCGTCGTCGGGCAAGTAGATGCCCAAAGTCCGATTAAAGTAAGCCTTCAGGGGGTTGCGCGCTACACCACTTAGATAGCGCAAGTCGAGGCATACAGCCGGGTTAACAGAAGCTGTCGCTCTAACTTCAGCTCTGCATTCCCTTGGGGAAGAGTTGTCCGCGAAAAAATCCGGCACAAAGCGGTGGGACTGCGCTTTATCTCTTTGGCAGAAAGCTTGCGCTCCCAAAAAATGTGTGTGGGAATAGCTATACAACTTATGATCAGGAGACTGAAAGTAACGCCCATCGAAGGCGTAAAAGGGATGCCGCGTCAAGCAAGCTTCAGAGACTTTTTCTTGAAATCCTTTTTCTTGAAAGGCCTTTTCTGCGCCTTTCTTTAAAAGACTGTCCTCTGATATACTAAAAGCCTTATCCAAATAGTCCAGCAGCTCCGTAACCACAAGTGAAGGCGCCTGCTCTCCGACCGGTCCGGGATTTGAGGGATAGGTCAACACCAAGTATTTGCGGGCCGACAGCACAGTCTCCAAAAATAGGGAGCGATCGAAATCGGTCGTGGAGGGACAGTAATCGGCTAAGGGATTTTGACGCATGAGATCGAGCGATGAAGCCCGCTGAGATCTGGGAAAAGCCCCTTCTTGCATACCCACTAAGACGATCACTTTGGCGGGAATGGAGCGCATGGGCAGCAAAGAAGAAAAGCGCACGGACTGCAGCTGATTTTCGCGGTAAGACGTAGAAGCTTGGCTGATCAAGCCCAGCAGATGCTGGTGGATGGAAGTAAAACTAAAAAGAGCTTCGGGAAACAGGCGGGCGGATTCTTGCAGCTGGCTTAAATGGGCATAGAGCGACGCAGCATCGTGGCTTTCAAAGGAATCCTCCGCTTCGCCTTCAAAATAAGCGGCATACAAGCAAGACAGATAATGCGTCCATGCGAGTCCGGTTAGCTTAGTGGCCTGAGTTAGCGGATGCAGGTCGGCGTTTAAAGAGTTCAGGATGCGCAGGCATTTTCCGATCAATTCGGCTTGCGTGAAGTCGACGTGCTCTAAAGGGATGTAAGTCAAAGACCCAAGCATATCGACTTTCTCAGCTTCTGCGGCAGTGTCGGAGTGCATAGCCAAACTCAAAAGCAGACGGCTTAGACCGTGCTCCCAGGTGCCTATCTCCGTATTTTCCACCATTTCCTTGGTGCAATGGTCTCGTTTGAGCAAAGTATTGCGATGCTGAGGATTTTGTCCCCAGCGGATGCCAGCTTCTTGAAACCATTTGCGCATGAGTTGCACTTCATCCAAGCTCAGTGCATGTTTGCGCTGGAAGGGCAGATTGTCAAAGAGCTGCAAAAGCGAAGCTATGTCCCAGCGCGTCAAAGGCAAGGAAAGCAGAAGGAGAAAGCCTTGGATCTGCGCGCTTTGACTGGCGGCGTTGAGATCCACCATCTGGAAAGGCAAAATGCTGTGGGAGTTGCCAAAAATGGCTTTGATATACGGCTCGTAGAGCGTGATGTCTGGAGCCATGACCACGATGTCGCTTGGGCATAGCGGATGGGCATCCTTGTGATGCCTGTCGATGAGGCGCAGGCAGATATCGTAG
>PLSG01000578.1 GCA_003164155.1 Parachlamydiaceae bacterium
AACCGATTTCGGTACCTAAAGTGGGCTGATATCCCACGGCTGAAGGCATCCTGCCGAGCAATGCCGACACTTCAGCTCCGGCTTGCACGAATCTGAACACATTATCCATGAAGAACAAAACGTCTTGCTTTTCGGTATCTCTAAAATACTCCGCCATGGTTAAACCAGTCAAACCCACTCTTAGACGTGCGCCTGGGGGTTCATTCATCTGGCCGAACACTAGGCTGGTTTTGGAAAGCACGCCCGATTCTTTCATCTCCAACCACAGGTCATTGCCTTCGCGGGTCCTTTCGCCTACGCCGCAAAAAACCGAAAATCCCCCGTGGCTTTTGGATATGTTGTGAATGAGCTCCATGACGATTACTGATTTGCCCACGCCGGCCCCGCCAAACAATCCAATTTTCCCGCCTTTGGGAAAGGGAATCATCAAGTCTATGACTTTTATGCCCGTTTCAAAAACTGAGGTCTGAGTCTCTTGATCCTCGAATAGAGGAGGCTCTTTGTGTATGGAAGAGCGCATATCTCCGCATTCAACGGGGCCTAGATTGTCGATGGGCTCTCCCAGAATATTAAACAGGCGACCCAAAGTTGAAGGGCCAACTGGCACGGTGATAGGCTCTCCGGTATCGATGGCTTCCATGCCTCTGATCAGACCGTCTGTGGAAGAAAGGGCAATACATCTGACTTTATTGTCCCCGATATCCATAGCCACTTCAGCGGTGATGTTGATGCCTCTTTTTTCGTCTATGATCTTGATGGCGTTCAAGATGTTGGGAAATTCCTCGGGAGGAAATTCAATATCCAATGTAGGGCCGATAATCTGTATGATTTTTCCAACAGCCATAATATTCCTCGTTTTGGCATGATTCAGGTCAGGTAACACTCTATTTTAGGCCTTTTGAAACATGCCCTTATTTTAATCCTTCAGCTCCACTGGAGATCTCAATCATTTCTCTAGTGATATCGCGCTGGCGCATTTTGTTTTTGACCAAGGTCAGGTGGGTGATCATTTCTTCGGAGTTTTTGCTAGCCGTTTGCATGGCCAGAATGCGCGCGGCTAATTCCGCAGCGTAAGATTCATATAGAATCGTCTGAATACGCGTGACACAAAAGCGCGGCAATGCTTCGGCTAAAATTTCATCTGGGTCTGGTTCGAAAATGAAATTTGCGTGCATCTTGACTTGATCCAAGCGAGGCTTGCCGATATTTAAAAACTTCTCCACTATAATTTTGCGCCGCATGATAGAGATATAGTGCGTGTAAATCAGCCATACTTCGTCGAATTCGTGCTTTATAAATCCATGTACCAAGAAGTCGGAAAATTCATGGATTTCGTGGAAAGGCACTTTGTCGGTCCATTTGGTGACTTCGCGGCGCACTTTCCATTTTTTTCGTCGAAAATGTTCGATAGCCTTACGCCCTACGAGGATGAGATCAACTTGTTCCGGTTGATATTTCTTCAAAAAGGTTTCGGCAGCATTTATGATGTTGGTGTTAAAGGATCCACAAAGACCGCGGTCGGCCGACATCACTACCAGGGCGATCTTCTTAACGGCGCGTTGTTCGAAGAGCGGATGCGTGGCTTGCGTGTCTGCCAGGTTTTCCAGCACTTCCTTCATTTTGACCACATACGGGCGCGAAAGTTCTGCTTTGGCCTGGGCTTTTCGCAGGCGCGCGGCTGCCACGCGCTCCATAGCATCGGTGATTTTCTTGATGTTTTCAATGGATCGTAGCTGCCTACGAATATCTCTTAAGCTGCTCATAATCCATGTTGCTTTTTGAAAATTGCTTTAAATTCCACAGTAGCTTTACAAATGCTGTCTATAGCCGGCTGATCCAGTTGCTTAGTTTTGGCTATGTTCTCGGGCAGGTCGGCGTAGTTTTTTTCCATGTAAAGATAAAATTCGGCTTCGAAGGTTTTAACCAAGTTCAGCGGTATATCGTCGACATACCCTTTGGTGCCGATCAAGGTGATCATGACTTCTTTTTCGAGGGAATAGGGGGAAAACTTATTCTGTTTTAATAATTCCACCATCACTTCGCCGCGCTTCAGCTGGGCCTGCGTGTTGTCGTCCAATTCGGATCCAAACTGCGTAAAAGCGGCTAGTTCCCGATATTGAGCTAAATCGAGGCGCAAGCTGCCGGCTACTTTCTTCATGGCTGGAACTTGAGCTTTGCCGCCTACGCGTGAAGCCGAGATACCTACGTTGATGGCTGGTCGGACGCCGGCATAAAACAGGTCTGGCTCCAAATATATCTGTCCGTCCGTAATGGATATGACGTTGGTAGGTATATAGGTGGTCACATCGTTGGCTTGCGTTTCAATCACAGGGATGGCTGTTAGCGATCCAGCGCCCAGGTAGACACTTAGTTTGGCCGCCCTTTCCAGCAAGCGCGCATGCTGATAAAAGATATCCCCGGGATACGCTTCGCGGCCAGGGGGGCGCCTTAAGAGCAGGGACAACTGCCGATAGGCTTGAGCGTGCTTAGAGAGGTCGTCGTAAAAACAGGCGGCATGTTGCCCCTTGTACATGAAATACTCGCCCATGGCGGTGCCGGCATAAGGCGCAATATACTGCAAAGGCGCGGGATCAGAAGCCGAGGCCACGATAATGGTGGTGTATTCCATAGCGCCATGCTCTTCTAGCAGAGCCACAAAGCGCGAGATGGTTGAGGCTTTCTGTCCGATGGCCACATAAAAACAAAAAACCCCTTTGCCTTTCTGGTTGATGATAGTGTCTAAGATCAAGGTTGTTTTGCCGGTCTGCCGGTCGCCGATGATCAGCTGTCTTTGCCCAAGGCCGATGGGAATCATGGTGTCGATGGCTTTAATGCCGGTCTGTAGCGGTTCGCATACGGGCTTTCTGTCCACGACGCCAGGAGAATGGCTTTCCAACGGACGAGAATGCGAGGTGACAATGGGGCCTTTGCCATCCAAGGGCATGCCTAAGGGATTGACCACGCGTCCAAGCAAAGCTTCTCCCACGGGAACGGAGGAGATTTTACCTGTCCTTTTTACAATATCCTTTTCTTTGATCCCATGATCCGTCCCAAATAATACAACTCCCACGCAATCGCTTTCCAGATTCAAGACCATGCCGATCGTGCCATTGGAAAATTCGACTAATTCAGACATCATTACATCGTCTAGTCCCCATACGCGTGCGATACCATCGCCTAACTGCAGGACATACCCGACTGATTCAAGGGCGAGTTCTTCACTAAAATTTTTGATTTCTTCTTCAATGGCCCAGGCGACTTCTTCAGGTTTCAAAGACATTCTATTTTCCTCTTAATTTGCCATTAAATTTTCCATTAATTTTTCTTTTAACCGGGCGAGCTTGCTTTTTAGACTAAAATCCAATACCTTGTTTCCGTGTGACAAAATACCCCCGCCTATGAGCCTGATATCGCATTCTTCATCCATCTCCACGCGCTTTTGAAACAATTTTTCCATTTTCGCTCTGACGGCCTCAGCCACAGTNNGGGCTCTAAAGGTATAGCCGTGACAAGTTTTACATGTATAGCCCCTGTGGAGTGTCTAACCAAACGGCGGTATTCCTCAAAAATCTGCAGAAAATAAATAAACCGCCCTTTTTGCACTAGGTGCAATAGAAAAGAAAGCAGCTGCGGATCGATGCTATTTTGCAAAACTTTTTTGAGGAGCTGTTCTTTTTGGCTAGAGCGAATTTGCGGGGATGCAAAAAAGAGCGCGATGTGCGGCCGTTGCATGACTTGGGCTAATCCCTCTAAATTTTTCAGGCGTTCAGTTTGCACATCCTGCGAGGCAGCCAAATTAAACAGCGCAGTGGAGTATTTTACGGCTAGTTCGTGTATATTCAATCAACCCTCTTGGTGCTAGTTCTCTGCAAAATCGAGGATGAGCTCATTTTGACTGTCTTTGTCGAGTTTTCTGTTTAAAACTTTTTCTGTGGCGGCGATAGTCATATTGACCAGTTCATCTTTCAACTGCGCTTTAGCTTTGGAAATTTCCTTTTGCAAGTCCGCCTGCGCCATGGCAATGATATCTTTGGCCTGTTTATGGGCCTCTTGCTGGATTTCATTGGCCAGCCGCTGGGCCTTTTCAAGAGCATCTTGAACTTTTTTTTGCGTGGCAGCCTCGATTGTGGCAAGCTTTGCATTATAGTCGTCNNTTTTGCATTTCAATACTAGCAAAATCAGATTTGATTTTTTCTTTGCGCTCATCCATGATTTTTAGAAGGGGTTTCCACGCATAGCGCTTCAACACCCACACCATGATGAGGAAAGAAATAATCTGGCTGATGACCTGTCCAATTTCTAGCTTCATAATTTGTATTATCCGATTTTTCCAAGCAAGATAAAGAATACTATCAGGGCATAAATTGTTAAGGCTTCAATCAGTGCGGCCCCGATGATCATGTTGGTCATAATTTTACCAGAAGCTTCTGGTTGACGACCGATTGCTTCCATTGCGCCAGCTACCGCTAGACCTAAGCCAATGCCAGAACCTAGGGCTGCTAGGCCCACGCCTAAAGGTGCGGATATAGCTACAGCAGATCCAACATCCATAATTTCTCCTTTAATTTATCATTTTATGAGCATCTTCTAAACAAAACTTCTTTTATACCCAATGCGCGGCTTCTTCTTCCTCACTTGGCATGGACAACAATATATAAATGACGCTTAATAATGTAAAGACTAAAGCTTGCATCAGTCCGGTCAATATAGCCATAAACATAAAGGGAATTTGAGTGGGCAGTCCGCCTAAAAAGCTTTCAGATAATAGGGAAACCACAAATACGCCAAAAACAGCGCCGGCGCCAATCAAAATATCTTCACCCACCACATTGCCAAATAAACGCAAAGCCAACGTCAGTGGTCTGGTAAACTGCGTGAGCAGTTCAATTGGAAACATCAGCGGCACTAAAGCCCAGCCCAAAGCGCCTTTGGGGGAACCAGCCATATGGTACAGAAAGCCCACCACGCCCCAGTTTCTTATGTTTAGGTACTGCACCAGTACAAAAACCGTCAAGGCTAAACCGCACGTTACGCTAAAACTAGACGAGGGAGCCTTCATGAAGGGAATGGTAGCTGCCCAGTTCATGCACAATACGTAGATGAATATGGTGCCTAAAAAGGGCACGAACTTATCGCCTCTAGGCCCTAAAATATCGAGGATGAAGCTGCGCAAGGTCTCCACGCTCCATTCTAAGAAATTTTGAAATCCAGAGGGGATCATTTGTCGCTTGCGCGCCCCCAGGGAAAACACTAAAGAGATGGCCGCAGCGATGATTACCGAAAAAATGATGTTTTCCCAGTGGTGCAAAAAAGTTGTCCAAGGGGCATGATCAAATATTTTATTCAGCAGGGTGAACAGATTGGGGACTTCGGGCACTTCGGCGTTTAAAGTGGCTTGCAGGCTCGTAGATGTAGATAGGGCGCCTATGCCGGCTAAAGCGGCCCACACAGCGGTGCTTCCCTTTAAACGCGTTAAGCTCTTGAAGAAGATCACACCTAAAATCATAGAGGAGCCCACGAGCAATCCCATGGCGGACAACTGGGCAGCCGTAAGCAGGAAATAGCCGATAAGATACAGCATGGGAAATTTGAGGGCTAAAACGGCTCCAATCTTCAGATAATTTTTAGGCTCTGACCCCATCAGGCTTTGTACGAGGTGTTTGATGAAGAGCACATTGGCGCATCCCCAGGCGGCGCCGGCAAACACGGCTAAGCCATCCCACACGCCCCAAATTAAAACCGTGGGAATAAGGCACACTGTGGCCATTTGGCACGTGGTCGTGATGGCTCGATCGATAAATTTAAGATTCATCTCCAAACCTTTTAATAATTCTATAAACCTCTTTAAATCCCGCCGCGAAGCCCAAAACGATGAATACATACATCAAAATGGGTTTTGTATCGAACAGACTATCCAGCCACTCACCAATTAGCCAGCCCATGACGGGTGGGATAGCCAGCACAAAGGGTATGGTGATGAAGACGCACATTTGCCGGTATAGCTTTCGTTTGTCATCGTCTTTAGGCAAGGCATTTCCCTCAATTAATAATTTGGGGGTTTAAATCCCTTTGCATAAATTTAGTATTTATTGGGATTGATTTCAATGAGAATAGGTCTAAGCGCAGAAGTTTTAGGTGGCAGTCCAAAAGGTGGGCCACAACACTTATGCCTTATTATACAGAAAGCGGCTGATTTTTGGCTTTTCGGCGAGCGCCAAAGCTCCGAGGTTATTAAAAGCTGTGGCGCAAAAGGCGCAAAGCACAAAGTATAGCAGGTCACCTAAATCAGAGGGGCTACTAAATTAGCCTGTTTTAAAAAGTTATGCACAAATTCTCGGCCCACAAAGATTTCTTTGGATAAGGCTGAGTGCATCACGGCATCCGAGTTTATCTGAATTGCCCTAAGCATAAATTTTTTTATGAGAGCTCGATTTTCTTCGGGAAAATGGGCATTTATATACGTATTAATAGTATCAAGGGCTTCCTCTTGAGTTTGGCCGATGGGCAACAGCGCGCTAAGCTTTTCGAATGCAGCTAAAAGACTTTGCTTAATAACTGTCTTTTTTATGAAATCGACGTAAACACCTGCTAAATGTGCATCTTTAATAAAGTAGTCTGCATCATCTTTTGCCTTAAATTCGATAGATTCAGCAGTATCGGCAGATTCAATTCGGTCTTTAAATCTGTCTAGAAAGGTTAATAAATCGTTGGTTGATACGCCATCTATCTCGCTTTGCAAGGCTATTTCGCGCACCTTTTCAATTGGCAGGGGAGACATGGCTAGCGCGCTTGTAACCTCTGGATGCTCTTTTAAAAAAATGCTTTCCAATTTTTTGGCTTTTTCGATGGAAGAAATAGCAATAGGAAAGGGCTTTTCCTTTGCCCCCAGCCATGAATCTCCATGCTTACCTGGCATCCTGGCCACAGAAACGTGTTTGGAAATCCCTCTCGTTACCAGCGCTTTGTAATTGTCATAGACATCATCTAGCATGGGCATCAGATCGTCATTTTTAGTAAACAAGATGCCCACATGTCCACGAACTTTGTGAATTTCGGCTTGAGTATTCCAATCGGGGACTGCAGATAGCCAAGCCAACGTATTAATGATGCGATCCAAGGTTACCCAATTGATCAATTTTGTCATCAGTTCTTTGCGCCGCGGAGAGTGCGCAAAATTTTTGTCTATATAGTCTTTCGCATAGGCTTTGCATTCTCGTTTTACTACCTGCTTGAAGTTGGAAAAGGATTGGTCTAAGAGGATGTTAATATCGGGATGCTTTGCCGCCAAGTAGGTGGCTGGGCCGCCGCTCATACAAAGGGCTTTGACTAATATTTTATTATCTGGCACGCCGTGTTTTTCTTTTACATATTGATAAGCTGCTTCCATATCTTTATTAAGCCCTTCCGCAGTGGGCGTTCCTGAGCTTTCCCCATAGCCTCGAAAATTGAAGGCCATTACATTTTGTCCTTTAAGCAAAAAAGCCATTATTTCTCGCTTATGCATTTCATATACACCCCCACTTCCGCTGGTCAAAATTACGGTACTTCTATCGGACTTTGGAGTTAAATCGATGTCAGAAGTATTCAGTTCTATGGTAGCACCAGCTTGCAGCGCTTCGAATTCCCGGGCATCTTTATCCTCCATGAATAATACCTTATCTTCGTAGATAATTTGTCGCCAGCCACTGCCTTCCTTACCGCCCTTAGGGAACACTCCCAAATTTTCTAAGGAAGCTTTGATCGCATTTTCGTTGAATTGCTGCAGGGGAAAACAGAAGCCTTTGAAAGATGCAGATTTGGCCGGCTCTACTCTAGACACTTTCAAATCATAAATTTGGCCGCCGGCTTGTTTTAATGTTTGCTTAAAATTATCTGCAGAAATATGTATGCCATCTAAAGTTATTTTCTCATGAGGTAGTTTTATTTTTACGCTTTCAGCTCCGATAACATGCATGTCGCGGCGCATTTCTTCGGCTAGATTCCCGCCTTCTTTAACTGTGTCGAGTTTATCTTTTATTTCTGTTTTTTCGGAGTTTATCGCAGAAATTTCGTTTTTCAGCTGCCCTAATTTCACTGTGGCTCTTTTATATTTTGGACTGTCTTTAGGCAATGCCTCCAAAGACTTTTGGAGAGCAATGATTTTTTTATTATGCTTTTCCAGTTTGCTTTCTAGCTTTGCAGATTTTTTGGTTAAGCTAAGCGCGTATTCTGTTTTGTAACCGTCGAAGATTTTAGGACCGATCAATCGGTAGTGTTTACTAGTATTAAATATCTTATTTAAGAATGCTTTAAATACATTTTTTAAAGATATTGTTTTTAATCCATCTTGCAAATTGCCCAGAAAGGTGGCCGGGATTTCAAACCTGTCCACCAGCATTTTATGTTGCTCTATATCTGCGATTTGTTTTTTTAAGTTAGA
>PLSG01000054.1 GCA_003164155.1 Parachlamydiaceae bacterium
GATAGAAGTCTTTAAAAGAGAGGGCGCAATCCTCTGGGCAAGCAATAATAGGTTAAAAGCTGTCTGATGGCGATGTATATCTTGGAAGCTGTTTGCCCACGTCTGCATAAATTTCAAATAAGGATCAACTTCACCTTTGGCATATTTAAGACTTCTCACGCATGTCAAAGTATAAAGGAGCGAAGGAATTGCGCTGTGCTTACTACCAGCCTGTTCAGAGGTGGCTATTAAAGCTATTTCAATCAGCAGATGCTTCGTCGCCAATGACTGGATCTCTTCAGTGAATTGGGGAACAATGTCTGGTAAATTATAGAGCAGCACTAAACCGCGCGCTTTAAGATATTCGATAGACTTTCCACAGTGTATAGAAGGACTATCTGCTAAGACTACTAGCTTAGTACACAGCTTGACGATGTCTGGTAATTCGGCGCGTTCTGGCTTGTATCCTCTCTGGCACATTGAATAGAGCTCAAGCGCTGTACGAAAAAAGCTTTCGCTATAACCTAGATTTACTTGGGCTTTCACTAATGCCGCAATAGACTTGCGCAAAGACAAAAGCTCGCAAACTTCAGGAAAAGAAAAGCTATCAGCTAGTAACTGCAGGCTATCACAAGCCTTTTTAGGATCAGCTGCATAATTGGCTACGACGCGCTGCAGCAGCTCTGCCAGGCAGACACCACAATCTTTCCAAATGGCCTCTAACAACTGTGGTTGTTTCTTTTGACAGGTTAACAGGCAATCAAGGACTTTAGCATCCAAGACTGGGTTGATTTTCTGCGCCGTGGCCTTCAACAAAATAATTAAAGGGGCATCCATCAAACCTTGTTCTAGGGGATATGGTAGTAGCCTATCTAGATAAACATAAGCTGTGGATAGGTGTATTTCTGATGTACTGGCATAAGCCAAGAAGGCAAAAGCATATAGCGCTATAATATAGGTCTCAAAATTCTGAGAAGGGGTCAAAAACTGTGCATCTTTACTAGCTTCAACGAAAATTTCCACCAGCATATCCCTCCTTTCTTTGGAGGGAGCCTCAGCCTTTAGATCGCCTTCAGTGGCCGAAGAAGACGGAGAAACGTATGACAGCCAATTTAAAGCCAAGCTGCTATTTTCCAGAGGAT
This sequence comes from Parachlamydiaceae bacterium, assembly GCA_003164155.1. GTDB lineage: Bacteria > Chlamydiota > Chlamydiia > Chlamydiales > Parachlamydiaceae > BOG-1457. The sequence continues at coordinate 1,122 of PLSG01000054.1, forward strand.
GATTTTGTGCGNNGATAATCATAAAAGTGCTTTCTGTAGACCTCTGAGAAAAGCTTGTCTACATTGCAAAAAGCCTCAAAAAACAGATGGGTCATTTGAGATTTAGAGCGCTCTTCAATGGTAAGATCTTTCAATCCCAAAGCTCTTAAAAAGCTGCCAAAGTGTTCAAATAATTCTTTTGTATGTTTGGAATCTTCCGCGTCAAAGTATTCTTTAGCTATAGTTAGCGGATCACTTTGGGGCAAAGACATATAATGCTTACCAGCTGGATGAATAAGGGCAAATTGACTCCTTAAAGCATCTTCTTTATCCATAAAGAAAAAGCGATACGCTTGTAGGGAACTAAAGCCGGCTTCTTTAGATCGTCCCAGGGCTAAGAATGCGGCCCATTTTACGCGAGTCAGGAGCGCAGTTGTCAGATGGGGTTTTATACTCAAGGCATATACTTCAGCAGCTAGATTGTCGTCTACGCGGCTAGCTGGCACAGACCAAGCTTTGGCCAATTTCGCGCAATAAGCCGTATTTTCAGGGGCGTAAGAAAGCGCGGTTATGAATTCGGCCACCCAGGCAAGTTTAGCAAAAGGATAGTGGCTGCTTTGATGCTTGATAAATAAGGAAGTTAAAGTTTGGTGAGATGTTTTCTCTAATTGCTCAACCGCCAGGGCAATAGTCTTCTCCTCGTTTTGAAATCCAAGCGTTGATCTATGCAGCAAACGCAATCCTAGTTTATGCACTGTCTGAGGATGAGGCACTGGATTTAAACGTCGACGGGTAGTGTGGTAAGCTTCCATGATCTGCTGTTCGTCCTGACAAAAACTTAAACCATCCGTACAGCTTATCAAGCCGGTACTCATGCCAATAATCCAACCTGTAGTTACCCCTACAGAATAGTGCAGAGGTTTGTAGATGAAGGAAATATTTAAACCTTGAGGTCCGTTTAGACCACACATGGCTCCCCAGTCCCCTGGAAAATGCATTAAATCGCTAAAGTAGTCGGCGCGGATTGTGGCGGCTGAATTGCACAAGCACTGCTTTTTAGGATCTTGTGCAAAACTTTCCCACAGCTTCATTCTTACATAGTTGGCCACTATGTTCTTGTAAAGGCATTCATACTGTTCGCGATTAATGGATGTAGGCACATATATGACCAGATCAAGATCTTTATAGGGAAAGTCTTGCCCAATCACAGTATAGGTAGCTGCGCCTCCCGCTAAAACAGCATCTAGGGGATAGGCCTTGGTGCGGTTAGCATTAAATAACTGGTATATCTCTTTGATTTGGCCCCATTCACAGCCATATAATTGGGCAGCGAATGGATAAGTTAAAGCCATACCTATGAACTGCAAAAGTTCGGGCATAGAAACATCGAGAGTCGCCACCAAAGCCCCTTTCCCTTCAATTTTAATGGGCTTTTTGCAAATTTCTTCAAATCGCGTTTGTTGTGCGGATTCCCAAAAGGGCACGGCTTTTCTTGCTACATGTGGCGGTGAAGGAAGATCTGGCGGGTATGTGAATTCAGTTGGAAAAGCATTAAACGACGGTTCTATAGGCATCATGGAATAGGAGGAAGGAACATGAAAGGAAACCATCAACCACCTCTCTTTGTAGTGACTAATACCCTGTCAAGGTAGAATTTTCGGATTT
>PLSG01000525.1 GCA_003164155.1 Parachlamydiaceae bacterium
AAAAAGAATGCGCAAACTCATTGAAGATCGCGTTTAGACACCCTTCAACCCCAAAGAGAATACCATGGCTAACGATCCTGTAAACCGCGTGCTGGCCAACGAATTGAGCCAACATCACCAAGCCACCGTCAATGTGCGCGGATGGCTGAATAATGTGCGTCCCTTGGGAGGCTTGGCCTTTTTGATCGTGCGCGACCGCACTGGCTTCATCCAAGTTGTACTGCAAGACAAAAAATTGCAGCAGCAGATGGCGCAACTGCAGCCAGGCTCTATCTTGGCGATTAGAGGAAAAGTCGTTCCCTCGGAGAAAGCAGAGTTGGGAGCAGAGATTGTAGACCCAGAAATACAAGTTGAAGTGGCTATTCAAGAAGCCCCTCCTGTGGAGTATTACAAGCCAGAGATCAATTCAAGCCTGGACTTTATCTTGGACAACCGCCCCATAGCCTTGCGCAACCGCAAACTGCAAGCCGTATTTAAGATTCAAGCTGAACTGGCGCATGCCTACCGCCTCTATATGCACGATCAAGTCAAAGCTGTCGAATACTTCGCTCCCAACATCATTGGTGCCTCATCAGAAGGCGGAGCTGAATTTTTCAATGTCGACTATTTTGGCTACACCGCCACACTTGCGCAGAGCAGCCAGCTTTACAAGCAGATCATGGTGGGCGTGAACGAGCGCGTATTTGCCCTTATGCCATTTTTTAGGGCGGAAAACTCCAATACCCCACGCCATCTAGCTGAAGGAAAGCAGTTCGAATTTGAAATGGGCTTTTTTGACCATTGGCACGAAATCATGGATGTGCAAGAAGGATGCATCAAGTTCATGGTCAAATATTTAAATCAACATTGCAGCAAAGAAATTGCTACGCTTGGCCATACCCTGGTCAAAGCGCCAGAAGAAGTACCTTTTCCGCGGATTACCTTTGAGGAAGCTCAGGAGATCTACTTTCAGCGTACCGGGCACGACGAACGGCAAGAGCCCGACCTTAGCCCCGCGGCTGAAAGGGAGCTTTGCAACTACGCCATGGAAAAATTTGGCACCGATCTCGTTTTCGTTACCGATTGGTTAGTCAGTAAGCGCCCCTTCTATTCTGAGCCCAAAGAAGACAACAAAGAGTTGACTAACACCTTCGATCTGCTGTGCGCTGGCACGGAAATCACTTCGGGAGGACAGCGGCGGAACACCTACGAGTCCATGGTTCAAGGTCTTAAAGACAAAGGCATGGATCCTGCTAATTTTCAAGACTACTTGAGCATCTTCAAGTTTGGCATGCCTCCGCACGGCGGCTTTGGCATGGGGCTGGAAAGACTGACCATGACCCTCTTAAAATTAAAGAATATCCGCGAAGCCTCGCTTTTCCCTTCGGATCCTAAGCGCATCGCAGGCAACCGCATTAAAGCCAAGATATTCTTCGGCAGCGAAAATATCCGCAATGAGATAATCCGGCTGATCAAGCACAGCGATTTCGCCTTCCAGCACCTCGTACACAAGCCAACGCCCACTTCCGAAGAATCGGCACAGGTAAGGGGCTCGCGCCTGGATGAGGGTGTAAAAGCCTTGATTTTGCGCGGCAAATCGTCGAAAAAAAACTATCAGTTTAACATACCCTCCCATCTCAAACTGGATATGAAAGCCGTGGCCGATGCTGTAGGGGAAAAATGTGAATTTGAAGATCCAGAAGTCATCCGTGAACGCTTTGGATTGAGCATTGGCAGTGTCCCTCCCTTTGGCACGCTGATCAACCTCGACACTTTCTTTGACATGCGCGTATCTACGTGCGAGCAGGCGGCATTCAACTGCGGTCTTCTCACCGAGTCAATCATCATGAAATCGGCCGACCTGCTGGCCCTCGTCCAGCCAACGCTTGGGGTCTTTGCCAAGGAATAATAAAGGAAAGGATATAGCATGCCCGAAGATATCATGTCGCTTAACTCTGTAGTCAAAGAAGCCAATGTCGTCTTTTCCAAAGTAAAAGAAGAAATTGGCAAAGTCATTGTGGGACAAAAAGATCTTCTCGACAAGCTGCTGATTGGTTTATTAGCCAATGGCCACATCCTTTTGGAAGGCGTGCCAGGTGTGGCCAAGACTTTGGCGGTCACAACCCTGGCGCATGTCATCCAATGCGATTTCAAGCGCATTCAGTTTACTCCCGACCTATTGCCGGCCGATCTCATCGGCACCTCCATCTACAATCCCAAGGAGGGCACCTTCTCGGTGAAAAAAGGACCCGTCTTCACTAACATCTTGCTAGCAGATGAGATCAATCGGGCTCCGCCTAAAGTGCAATCAGCCCTTTTAGAGGTGATGCAGGAAAGGCAGGTAACCATCGACGGACAGACCTTCAGCACGGGAAATCCCTTTCTCGTCCTAGCCACCCAAAATCCCTTGGAACATGCTGGCACCTATCCTCTTCCCGAAGCTCAAACCGATAGATTTATGCTCAAAGTCAAAGTCGTCTATCCCACGCGGGAGGAGGAAAAGGAGATCGTGCGCCGCATGGGGCGTTTATTCGCCCTACCACAGGCTACTCCGCTTATCACGGGAGAGGAAATCCTGGCCGCACGCAAAATTGTCGATGAGATCTATATCGACGATAAAGTCATGGATTACATATTGGATATTATCTTTGCCACGCGCAATCCCAAGAACTTCCAAATTGACATTGAAGGCTTGTTGGAGTTCGGAGCTTCGCCCAGAGCCAGCATCGCCTTGAAAATGGCCGCCAAAGCGCAAGCTTTCCTTTCCAATCGGGGCTATGTCACCCCGCAGGATGTCAAAAATGTGGCCCATGATGTTTTAAGGCATCGCCTGTCGCGTTCTTATGAGGCCGAGGCCACAGATGTCTCTTCCGATGATATCATCGGGCGCATTCTAAACACCCTGCGCGTGCCTTAAGCCCTTTTAAACACTAAGACGCAAGAATTTGAGCTTGTCCATGCCCGCGAGCATTTTAACACAAAGAAACACACTAAGAACACAGAGGACACAAAGAAGGAAGAGGATCATATTGTAAAGAAGAGGATAACGTAGATTCCGCCTCTTCCTTCTTTGTGTCCTTTGCGTCCTTAGTGTGTTTCTTTGTGTTAAAAAATATGTTTTTCTTTGCGTTAAAATGCGCTCCTCTACTCAGAGCGGATCGGAAAGGCCAATGTAAAAGTAGACCCAACACCCAGTTCGGAAGTTACCGAAATCTTTCCACAATGCTTTTTCATGATCGTGTCCACGATAGACAAGCCAAGTCCGGAGCCACCCATTTTTCGGGATCTGGTTTTATCCACGGTATAGAATCTATGGCAAATATGCTCTAAATCCTCTGGCGGTATGCCGATTCCCTTATCTGAGACACTGACATAGACCCAGTTATCCCGCTCCTCCAGCTTAAGGGCTATCTGGGGTGGAGCTACGGAGTATTTAGCCGCATTGATCAGCAGATTCATGATAGAGAGCTCCACCAGTTCGGGGTCGGCATAGAGAATGACATCGCTGTTTTCTGGCATTTCTAAGCTTAATTGAGCCTGAGGATATGATTCGGAAAGGTTTTCTTTACAAGTCAGCACCAGCTCTTTCATATCACATTCGAGCAGGTTCGAAAACGGCAAATTCTCAATATCCGCCAGAGTAAGCAAATTGCGAATTAGCGTGGACATCTTTTGACAGTTGCGCACAATTTTGCTCGTCACTTCCAGCCTGACTGTTTCTGGCAACTCAGGATGGTCGTGCAAAGTCTCGGCAAAGCCCTGAACGACGGTCACAGGCGTTTTGAGCTCATGCGAGGCATTGGCGATGAAGTCTTTGCGCATTTCCAAGAGCTTATAATGGGGAGTCTTATCTTGTAGGACCAAAATGGCCCCTTCATTTTCCTTTTTAGGTGCCGCCACTATATCGATAAACAGCGTATTTCCAGATAAATTGATCTGGATGTTATCCGTCAGAGCTCTTTTTTCCTCTTGGCAGCTCTTCAACAGCTCGCTGCAGCGCAACAAGTTGGCCACGGCAAAGTTATGCCCCACTAGTTCAGCATGCTTTAATCCTAAAATTTGCAGAGCCATGTTGTTAGCATAAATGACCTGCAGCGAGGCATCTACGGCCACCACGCCCTCTACTAAAGATTCAAGCACAGCCTCTTTTTCATTGCGCTCCAAGGTCAGCGAATCGATATGACTGCGAATCCTTTTGGACAACATATTCAAGGTGATGGCTAGGCGTCCAAAGTCATCGTTTGGATTGGTGTCTTTAAGAATAATTTCAGGTATGTTTTTGACTTTCCCTTCCTGATAGGGCTTTATGGCATGGATGATTTGATGGATGGGTCGGCTTAAGCGGTAGATAATCAGCCAGGTCATCAAACTAAAGAGCAACAGCACGACGGTCAATAAAGCCAGAAAAGCTACTTCAAAATAGCTTTTAAACTCGCTAACATATTGATAAGGGAAAGCCATGCGGATAAGGTAGGTCTTGCCATGGAAGTCAAAAGCCTTCGCCAAATAAGTGAATTTTTGGGCCAGCATCTCCGAATA
>PLSG01000356.1 GCA_003164155.1 Parachlamydiaceae bacterium
GCAGATAGCTTTGATGAGTGCATCAATAGCAGCATAAATTCCACCGTATTTGTCATTTTGAAGTTGTTTCACGTGTAAGAAGAGCTGTTCGTACAGTTTGCTGAGCTTTTCTTTTTCAGAAAAGCTAGCGCAACCTTCTAAAATATACATATTGCGCGCGGCGACTATGCCAAGTTCATTTGCCCTATCGCGATTTAGCAACAAGCTGCAAAATGGAGCGATGGATTTATAGGCCACTTTAACTTCCCCGTCATCAATTTGAGAGAATGCTTTTTTAACAGCCATGTCAAATTGATTCTCAACTTCAGCTGCAAGGGCTTCCAAACCTGAAATGGAGTCTGGATATCCATCGGGATAGGTATATTTATAAAAGCCGGAAGTGACTAAAGCCGCAGAGGGGCGCTGCCAGTGTTTGGCTAAATTGCTCAAATCCTGTTGAGTAAATTCCGTGTCGGGATCTAAAGACAGAAACTTAACCGCGACTTTGGTGGTCTGCTGAGCTTCAGTTACGAAACGCTCGATGGCCTTAGCTGTAGCGGGATGGTCGAATAGCTGATTTCTGATGTCGGTGTAATTGATGACATCTTTGCCCTTTTTTTTACCACAGGGTTTCCATTCAAAACCTATGATCTTTGGGATTGTGTTCCAACTGTTCTGACCTAGATTTTTGATGCTCTTCTGCAGTAAAAGTGCGTCGGCTTGTAGCTGGTTATTTTCCTGCGAAGTTGTTCGCATGCGGTTTAATCCAATTACAATCGACCATTCAAAAGATGCGGATGATGCCTGGTATAGCATGTCTATGGAACGGAGGGCTTTTTGAAGTACATCCTCGTGTTTGGAAAAATACATGGGGATATTGACCACCACTTTGAATTTATCAAATCTTTGATGAATTTGCGGAGATATAGTTTTTGAAGAGCCTTTAGGGGACGTATTAGCAGAGGAGTAGGCGGTTAGTCCAGTCATAAAATCCTTTGAAAATAGAGTTAATCGAAGAGGATCCAGCTTCTCAGATTTTGGAATTTGCGCATAGGAAATACAAGAAGGTGGGTCGGATTCAATGGTGTCAACTTAGTGTAAGTTCTTGAAACTATTTGTCTTTAGGGTCATCTTCAGTGAGCTTTATTCAACAGATCATATCTCTTGTATCGGCAATTGAGATATACACCATGAAGCGCTCAGCCAAAGCTTCTGTGACAAGTGTTGAAAGCGTAGTGTTTTTTTGCATTTGCTAGTCCTTGTAACCAAAATCCCGGTTCCTCCGGATTTTGGTTACAAGGACTAGCAACTTGGATTATTAACAATCGGGTCCAATCCATTCAATGCCTTTTTCAAGCCAGCGGAAATCCTTCTTGACGACTTTTTCGGCAATCTTATTGGTTAGCTCGTCGTCGTTATCGCATAAGGCGGCAAATTGTGCTTTGATTCTACGTCGGGAGATCCAGCAGAAATAGTCTGCCAATTCTATAGGTGAGGGGTTGGCGGGGTTTTTCTGATGGCAATGCTGCGCATAAGAACAGGTGGCTGCCATCGCAAAGAGCTCCGTGCCGATTTCAACCAGCCGACCCAAGAACATTTGCTTGAGCTCCAATTTTTGTTTGTACTTCAGCATGGCTTCAAAGAGGGCGGCCGACATTTTGCGCGATTGCCTCTCGATAAAGCGGTAATGGGAGGTCAGCTCGCCTAAATCTGGCAGAGTAGCTTGCTTCAACCAAGTCAGCTTTTGCTTGGGATACCATGTGCTATAAAACTTGGCCATTTTGAAGAGGGCTTGCCTTTTTTCGACAGGGGTGCTTTTCTTATTCAACCAGGGACTGGCCATCTTGAGATGCGGATCCATGGCTTCACGCGCTAAAAATAGCTTCATGATCTCACTAGAGCCCTCTAATATCAAATTTACACGGCAGTCGCGCATGATCCTCTCTACCGGGTAGGGGACTTCTCCGCGCGCTTTCAAGGAGCTTGCCTTCTCATAGCCGCGTCCTCCGCGCAGCTGCATGGTCATATCGGCAATTTTCCAAAGAGCTTCGGTAGTGAATAGCTTGGCCATAGCCGATTCTATGCGGAGGTCGACATTGCCTTGGTCTGCCCAAGAGGCAGTCAACCAGGTGATGGCCTCCATGGCAAGTGTCGTGGCGGCAATGTAGGCGATTTTTTCTCTACCCGATTCATGCAGTCCTATGGGCATGCCCCACTGGATCCTTTCGGTTCCCCAGCGGCGGGCAATTGATAAGCTCAACTTGGCAGCCCCAGTGCATGCGGCTGGCAGGGTCAGACGTCCCACATTGATCGTCCCAAGCGCTAGGGCCAGACCTCTACCTTCGGCCCACAGAAGATTTTCTGCTGGAACGCTTACATTGGTGAACTTCAGCAGTCCATTGTATATGCCCCCAATGCCCATAAACTCGCAGCGATGTATAATTTCAATTCCGGGAGTTTTCATATCCACAACAAAGGCGGAGATTTGCTTTTTCTCTTTGCCTTTGACTAGCTTAGGGGCCGTACAGGCCATCACCACGATGATGTCGGCAATGGTTCCGTTGGTACACCATAATTTGTCTCCATTGAGAATATAGTGGGAGCCGTCTTCAGATAGTTTAGCCGTGGCAGACATTTGGGCGGGGTCTGAGCCCACATCCGGTTCAGTCAAAGCGAAGGCCGAAATCTTGCCTTGCCGAAAGAGAGGTAGAATTCTCTTTTTTTGCTCCTCTGTGCCGTAGAGTTTTACGGGCTGTGGCACGCCGATAGATTGATGGGCCGAGATCAACACGGCTGTAGCCCCGCAGTACGAAGCTACGTGCATGACCACGCGATTGTAATTGGTCTGGGAAAAACCAAGTCCTCCATATTCTTTGGGAACTTTCATGGCAAAGACGCCCAGTTTTCCCAGCTCTTCCAGCACATGCACGGGGATAGTGCGTGTGGCATCTACCTCATCGGGATCTAAATTGTGACGCAAAAAATCCATGACCTTTTCGGTGTAGTCTTCGCCGAGTTGGCGCTCTTCTGCCGTTTGCTCGGGGAAAGGGAATACGAGCTGGTGATGAAACTCTCCCATGAAAAGCTGTCCGCCGAAGCTTTTGTATTTATAGGTTTTTTCACGGGCTTCTTCGATTATTTCCAGAGATTGCCGCTTTTCCTGATTGCCTGCGGCAGCATCTAAGAGCATGGAATCGGCGGCATCTTGGCCAAGCGGTTTTTTTGAGGGGTCTAAGGGTGTCTTTAATGGTGAATGATTTGGTTCCATGTCTGTCTCCCTTTATTCTACACTTTGATGGTGGACTTACTCACTATGCCCAAGATGGGTGCTAAGGATTTAAGGCGCTTTTGCACCGCCTCGTTCTGAAGCAGAGCGAGGGCGCTGAAGAGCCTTTCGCGCCGATTTAGGGCAATGGTCTGCTGTTCTGCCAGCAGTGCCGGCGCGTGAGTGATGACTCTGTGTATGCGCGCATAAGACGCGGTATTTTCCTTATCCATTAAGATGCACAGCAGCTTGAAAAGAATGGAATTGCTTTTGCCCCCGCGGTTGACTCCGCTTTTGCAGCTGATGTTGTAGATGCGCGCTTGGGAAAAGCGCACCATATAGAGGATTAGAATTCCGTACCAGGTTTCAATGCAGTCCTTTTTATCTTGAATGCTTAAGAGTTTATTCTTGTCGTAAAGGCATTCGAGGGTGAGTTGGATGAGGCTATAAACAGAGCTCATGAATATAGGATTTTTGATCCAGACTTCCGGAAAATGAAAGCCCGAATTTTTGGTGTCAAACATCTGTTTTCCAATGCCATTGCAAAGGCGCTGGCGGATTCTTGCACGGCAAATGCGCCTTCTTGTCTATAGAATTCGGAATCGTGCGACAATCCCACACTATAGAAAGTTCCGGGAAAAGCCTCTTCCAGCCCTTTTATGGCGCGGCAGCGGGCCAGTTCATTGCCTACCCAGTAGGCGCTGCTGAGCATTTCATGCGCGCGGTCATCTTGTACATTGATGTAGAGGTGGACTTGTTTATGCACTTTCATGACTTGCAAGTAGGCGATGAATTCGGGAATGATGTATGCCGAATCGCATTTTGTGGTGGAACCAAAAGGCATGCTCTCGGTGGTGGGAGAGGCCATGGCCAGGCAAGTAACTTCTTGACAAGACTCCATGGCCAGTAAAGCGCCTGGAGCGGCCATGGGAAAGGTATAGAGCACTTGTGGGATGTTGCCTTGGGCATGGGGATCGAAGAGCACATTGGCAGAGCGGCGCGCTTTGAGCAGAGAAGTTTCGACCGAAGCCCCCTTGGAGCTTTGGGGAGCCATGTCGATAGCGGCAAATTGC
>PLSG01000133.1 GCA_003164155.1 Parachlamydiaceae bacterium
GAAAGAGCAGAGAAAGGTTTAATCGATGCTGATTTGGGTGGTTATGTTATAAAGCAAAGGATCAGAAGAGAGGGACAGGGGCGATCGAGTGGATATCGAGTGATAATCGCTGTTCGATTGAAAAAAAGATATGTATTCATAACAGGTTTTGCGAAAAATGAGAAAGATAACCTTAGCGATGTTGAATTAGAAACGGCAAAGGATATCGCATCAGGCTGGCTTAGTGCGGACGCGGATCAAATTAAATTTTCTCTTATAGAGGGCGAGTTAAAGGAGATAAATTATGAAAAAAAAATATAATAGGGTAACAGAAGAACTTTTAGAAACAGCTAAAGGCATGCACAAAATTGGTATTTTTGACGATAAGACTTATGAAAAAATTACCAAGCGTCATCTAGACAAAGAAAAATTTCTCGAAATGGAACCCATCACAAGCGATGAAATCCGTTCTATAAGAGAGCGTGAACATATAAGCCAAGCCGTTTTTGCAAATTATCTGAATTTAACTGTTGGCTATATTTCACAATTAGAAAGAGGGATGAGACAACCTTCAGGAGCTGTTCTCGCATTGCTTAACATTGTTCGTCATAAAGGGTTGAACGCAATTTTATATTAGATGTTTATAGCCAGATTTGGGGCAGCACAGAATTCGGCTTATAAAGCACGTTAAGGACGCCTAGGAGTTAAAGAATGAACTACACAGTTACATCAGAACATAACTTCTTGCAAGCTTCCAAAACTCAAGAAATCATTGAAGAGCTTTTGTATGAAATGGATCAACTCATGTTACTTGCTGAGATAGACAATGACGCTCAGTCGGGCTATTGTTAGCCATTCAATGACGTCATCCAAAGTTTACCTTACTCGTATTAAAAGCGACCTTGCTGGCTATAAGATGGTGGCTGTGATCTTGTGCCATAGCCTGCGTTAGCTCTCAATCTGGCTAAATCGTCTTTTGTCATGCCTGGCTTTGCTTCTTGTAGGCTAAGCGCAAGGATACGGAATGCATCGGCCCCGTGGCTTGCTTCGTTGTGCACTGGGTCCTCTTTCCAACACCCGTTTTTATCGTCCCAGCCGCGTTTATAGCTTTCAAGCATACGAATACCGACGGCACACCGCTCCTCTNNGAAATAGCATCTATTAAGCATATTCCGGACTGCATCTATACCCTCGATAAGCGAGAGCTTGGGGGCCTGCGTGAAGTTTATTCCATGATCCCTAGCAACCTCTATCCGTGAAACTCCCGAGCTGTACTCATGCACTGCAATATCATGAGGTGCAAAGTGCTTACCGTATGTGTATGGCTTATCTTTTACATGCTTAAGATAGTGCGTCATAGGAAAACCACTGTTTTCATAGTATTCAAGGATGTGTATTTCTTGCCCGACAATTTGATACCAGAAAATGCTGGTACTATCAGAAAAGCCAAGATCCCAACTCGTATAAACTGGCAAAATTTCCTCATAATAAACCTTTCTGATACGCCCCTCACTTCTAGCCCTAGTCATAAGGGCGCCATAGTAAAGCCCTTCGTTTGCTGTTTCAAAGGCCTCTAATGGCGTTGCCGGATATTCCCGTTTCATATCGAGTGATTGCGTTAAATACTTCTTCGCATACCACGCCTTTTGACCCGCTGTTAAAGTAATCTTTTCGTTTTCCTCTAATGCCTTGAAGTAATCTCGGAGATCCTGCGGAATCGGTACACCATCGCAATTTATTTTGTATGAGCTTTCTTTCCACCAAGGAAAAAACCAAAACTTATAATCTAGCTCAGAAAGACGCTGTTTTGCGTCCTGCATTGCCTGCGCTTGCTTGCACATCTCATAAAATGCCCCAGATCTTCCCTCGGCCGTACTCTCAATTATAACGTACTGCCCTGCTGCAATCGTATTTAAAGAGCCTGTAGCGATCTCGCGCGCTTTATCCGGATACTTAGAGCATATCTTCCCATGTTCGCTTATGTGAAGATATTGAAGCGTTGATCCACGCATCGAAGTTCCTACACGCAAAGAGCTCCCATTTGAGAATTTAAGCATTTGTGAAGTGTCATTATCAGCAGAAACTAGTTTTCTAAGGTCATCTGGCAATGAATCGTAAGCAAATTTAACCCTCGTAAACATGTGTTGACCATCTTCTTTCGTGTTGGCGATAATTCCGGCGCTAACGTTAGAATTAAATAGGCAACGATCGAGGTAAAGAAGCGAAACGAAGGTTGAAATACCTAGCTGACGTGCTTTTAAAATTATGTTGCAGTACCATAAACCTCGGTAAAGTTCCTCTTGAGCCCAATTCATTTTAAAGCGTGTTTTATTGCCTTCTTTATCAATAATCCAATAAAGGTTGTTTAGCCTCCACAATGGATCTCTAAGGTTCTTCTCTGCCTCTTCTAGAATATCACCCTTCATTTACTAAACCCTTTGATTCACCATCGGCCTTTTGCAAAAGGAATGCCAGTGGGTTTGAGGCATCCCCTGACAATTTAGACTCATGCTTATCCGCCCATCCGTGAGCATTAGATAGGACAAACTTAACAATAGATCCGTTATAGATCTCGACAAGCCCACCGTTGACTAAGCGCGACTCCTGCCGCATTTTTGCCAGCCTATACGCTCCGGAAAACATTTCACTTTCAACAGACCATGTCTTCATTAGGTCAGGGTCAATATCCTTATCCAAACAGAAGTCCTTAAACCAAACATTCGTCGGTATCTTCATCCATGCAATAAGCTCATCTGCAAAAGCTTCAATCTGCTCAGTTGTGTATTTTCTTGGGCGCCCTCCTGTTTCACATCCGGGATAAGGCTTATGCTTTTTTGGTGCCGGCATTAGCTTACCTCCATCGACACAGGATAACGTGGCTCATCGCAAGTGGTGAAGAATTCAGAAGGGACAATGCACGGAAATCCTGAAATAAGAAGGACAGAAGAAAAGCCTTTCGGGGACTCTTTGACTTTGTCCAACATATTTTGACACTTTTGCCTTTGCATAGCCGAGGCGTTTTTGCAAATACTGTCGATATTTTCTTCAGTCAATATAATTCCATTTATATCTTCTTCAATATGCGTCCATCGGCCCCTAGCATCTTCATATTTTAGTAGTCGGTTTGTAATTACATATTGATTTTCTGTTTCTGCTGCTGTCATGTGTAATCTCCTTTGTATTGATTATGTTTAAAGACATTAATTTTACGCACTTTGCTTTATTTTGGCTATTGCCTGCGATGCTTGCCATTTTGTCATATTTTGCGTATTAATCCCTCGACGTGAAAGAAAATACTCTTGTGGATCTGTTATCGGGTCATTAGCTGATAATCTACGCTGCTTATTCTTAAGGGAAATAATTTGGCGGATAGCTATTGATGCCTTCCCTCTATTCATGTTTGCACAATCAACGCCTTGCTTTTCCAAGTAACTAATTTGTCCCTGCGTTGGCGGTGCTGAATTACTCATCCAAGGTTTCGATGCATCAGCAAATGCTATTTTAAGATTCCGCCTTGCAAAATCTTCACAAACACCGCTGCAATAATCAAGAGGAAGCGGATTAATTACAATTTGCCGTAAAGTTCCATCAGGAAAATACAGGTTGGCAATATACCCACCATTAGACGGATACATGACAAGTTCACGTTTTTCATCATCAAGCAAACTCCATTCATCATCACCTAAAGATGTCCAAATAAAACGAGCCGCTCCTAAGATATCAAATTCACGGTCAATATCCTCAAGAACTTCAATCTTCGGCCTTTTGTCAACCTCTTCATCTATTTCAATGGCCTTCTCAACACTATGCGCAGCTTCAGGAATAGCGGTACTCAGCGACATTATTGAATCAAGATTATTATTTCTGTCTGTAAAGTCTAAGACAAGGCAATTCTGCTTTCCTGGCCATAAGCGCAAGCCTCGACCTACGCATTGAATATACAAGCCTGGGCTCTTCGTTGGCCTAGCCATAAGCACGGCGTCAATGCTAGGCTCATCATATCCCTCACATAAAACGCCGCAGGAAGTAGCGATCTTGATCCTTCCAGTTTTAATATCATCAAGAGCTTGCTTGCGCGCTCCAGATTCCATATCACCCCATACAGGAGCGGCAGAGATTCCCTTTTTATTAAAAGCTTCAGCCAAGTCTTTGCAATGCTGTACATCGCAACAAAAGGCTATTCCCTTACGATCTTCAGCATATAGTTTGAATTTATCGACGATAAAGTCATTACGTTCTGGTGTATTCATCGCTTCGGCCAATTCGCTAATTGAAAAGTCGCCGTTTTGGGTTCTTATCCTTTCCAGAACAAAGTTTGTGAGGATTTTTCGGCCGATTACTGGGGCCAAATATGCGGCCTTAATCATTGTTCCAATTGAGCGGCTAAATGTGATCTTGTCAAATGTATTGCCAAGCCCCATGTTATCGGATCTCACAGCCGTAGCAGTAACACCAAGCAATAACTTTTTTGATTCCTTATTATTGAATCCAAGTTCATCGATTATAGATTGATAACTTTCGCTAACCGCGTGATGCGATTCGTCAATCATCATGATTTCGAAGCCTTGCTCTTTGAGGCGCTCAAGACGCTTAGGCCGGCTGCATGATTGGACGGATCCGATGACAATCTGATTGTGGATTTCGTCCCTTTCAGCCATACACACGCCGACATTAACTTCAGGCCAAACAAGTTTAAATTTATCAACTGCTTGAGTAATCAATTCCTCTCTATGGGCCAGCAAAAGAGTTTTTTTGTTAAACTGCATCGCTAAGGCAGCCATGACAATTGTTTTTCCCGAACCAGTAGGCAAAATAATTAGCTGTTTATGCGTACCTTCAAAAAAAGCAACGCTAACCGCGTTTATTGCTTCAAGCTGATAATCTCTTAATACGATGTCCATATCGTTCTAAACTCTATCGATTTGAGATGTAAATTAAACGTTTATATTTATCGTCATTTTTGCAAATATTTGCATATATATCAAGGTTTATGTTAGTTTCCACAAACATAAAAAATGGAAACCTAAAATGACAACATCAAAAAAAACAAACAAACGAATAGAAAAGCTCTCAAAAGATATCCAGAAGCTACCTCCTGAAAAATTAGACAAATTGGAGGTCTTCTTAAACACAATCGAAAAAAGAGTTTTTAGTATTAAGGAAGCTGCTGAAATTTTGGATTTATCAGTGGACACGTTAAGGAGAGCTATCAAATCTGGTTCTCTAAAAGCATTACAACTCAATAAAATGGGCAACTGGAAAATACCTATCGAAGAAATCAATCGATTTTTGAACGGGAAAAAATAATTATTACAACGCACCCACGAGAGGACGCAAAACATGACTGAAACAAAGACAAAAGACAAATGCCTCTATCTTATTGCTGAACCTGGCAAATGGGTGCAAGAACACTTAAAACCTCTAAAGCCTATCTATAATGGCGCTGGCTGGTTTATTGAAGAAAAACACAGACAAACGGCTGAACAAATTAGCCGGCAAGCAAAAATGAGGCTTATTGAATGGACATTGGCAGGGGAGACCTTTGAAGAATTGCGACGCCGAAATAGGCACGAATACCTTAATGAAACAGCTATCAAGACAAGGATTAAAATAGAGAACCTTAAAACAGCATTAGAAATACGCGAACTCGATAATGATAATCTAGCCAAAGATGATATGCGCACAATCTTGGAACAATCAGAAGAAGGAAGACGGCTCCTTGAATGTTTGGGAAAATATGATCACTTACAGGAACAAATTAAGCACGCAGAAGACGAAGAAAAGATCTCAAAGATCAAAATAAATGAGCTCCCTATAATCCCTATCAAAGAAAGGATTGAATCTCACAAAAAAACACTTGAAAAGTACAGAGGGAAAAAGCACCTAGGGCTATGCGTAAAAACGATTAGCGAATTCAATGATAAGATGTTAGGGCTTCGAAAATTAATCCTGCTTGCGGCAGCTCCAAATGTTGGTAAAACAGCCCTCACAATCCAATTAGCAAAAGAGGTTTTATTAACAGAACAAGACGCCTGTCTTTTGTATGTGTCCCTAGAAATGGATGCTGAAGAGATATTTACTAGAATGAATCTTTATCTTTCTGAGTTAGATTTTAACACATATGTTTTAGGAAGCCAGCAAGCAAAGACATCAAGCGGTTATCAAAATTTCTTTTCTAAAAATGAATTAGATAAAATTGATTACGCTGCTAGGAAAATTGAAGAAATTGGAGATAGGCTTCAAATTATTGACATGTCCTCATGCACCAATTTAAGCGCTAAAATAATCATCGAATACGTAGAACGTCTCAAAAACAAAACAGGATGCTCAAGAGCTATTGTAGTTATCGACTATTTGCAAGTATGGCCCATACCGAAACATGAACGTTTTTCTAGTGATATTGANNAAGATCCTGTGATAGTTATCTCAGAAGCTAGAAAGCCATCAAACAGTAAAGAGACATGGGGTGGTGATCTATCTGATGTTATGGGATCTTCAAGAGGAACATATACTCCAGACGCAGTTTTGCTTTTAAATCCACTTTCTAATGATGACTTAAATGAATTATGGAAAAATGAAAAACTACCTCAAATCACATACAAGGCANNATTAACTTTGAAGACAATAAAAAAACTGATATTAAAGGCTTTCTAGCTCATCAAGGAATAGCTATTTGCAGTTTAAAAATGCCTAAGGGTCGTGACGGTATGAAGAAATTTAACATCCTTTTAGTCTTCCATTTCCATAAAAACAAATTTGAGTGTTTTGATCGTCTAAATATGTTACCGCTTATGAATCAAGATTCAAATCTACAAAAAAATGTAAAATCATGCACTAGCGAGAACGTAGTACCAAAAAGGGTCAAATAGGCATGCAAGAACTAGAACAGTAAAAAGACACAATAGAA
>PLSG01000488.1 GCA_003164155.1 Parachlamydiaceae bacterium
GACCGCAGAAATGATTCTGGCGTCAAGTAACTATCCACACTTACCGGCCTATAGCTGCTTGCAGAGAATAAGTCCGCGCTGGCAGGGGCACTCCCTGAGGTTTGTTTATCAGGCACCACAACAAAGTTCCAGTAGGGAAGATGTGCCGGAGGTTCATCTTGTGTTTCCTTTTTCACTTCTACTTCGACTTCTTTTTCTATTTCCGCTTCCACCTCCACTTCGGTGCCTTCGCGCTCTCTGGAAGAGCTGGATAGTTGACTGGGAAGGAGATCCCATTTCACCACGGCGTGCATATCCATGCGCAGTTGTCTGGTAGATATACCCAAAGTACCGGCAGCGCTGCTCATCTGCAAGATGGCTTTGTCGATGTATTCTTTTATAACCAAGGAAGCGTCTTTTTTCATTTCTTGCTGTCCATATATAGCCCAAGGACAATCTGATAAGGTCGATACAATCACCTGTTCTGCTGCTAGAAAGCGCTTGCGCAAAACGGCTAGTTTGGAGGAACGGTCCAGCAATTTACTCCATACCTGATGGTTGCCGGAGTGGTAGATCTTGTGTTTTGTGGCCATGACGTTGTGTTGTGTTTGCTGGACAGCTTGGTTGACATAGATAAAGCGGCAGACGTCTTGGATAGCTAGGGGACTCTTCGCGGCAATTTTGAGATTTTGCCGTATGATCTGCCCCACAAAAGGAGAAAATACGATAGAGATTTTCTGCCCTTTGTCCAATAATCCGCGCATACGCCATATGCCTTGGGCGAAGTCGCGGAAAGTGAGATCTTTACCTATGGTGATAGCGGCCCTAGCAAAGACGGCTTGTTTGATATCGATGCCAGTGGTATGGCGTTGATCGTAGTAGGTAAATCGCTCATTTTCGCCGAGCAGCGATTCGTCAAAAGGCATAGCCCTTTTCCCTCTTTCCAGCGCCATGCGCACGTCGTCTTGGTAGAATACAACCCCTTTTATAGAGGCGGGCAAACGCACTAAGAGCTGCTGTGCTACGGTTGCATTGTCGATGCCGTTGAAGATAGAACCCGTATCGATGATGGCTTTGAAGTTGGCCAGATCTACTTGTGTCTTTATTATTTGGTCTAAGACAGCTGGGAAGGCACATTGTGCTAGTTCATGCACTTCATTTTGACATTGCTGCCATATGAGGTTTAGGGTCTTTCCATCTGTCCCCTCGGCCTTTACGGTGGTCATCTTGTGGTGGAAGGTGTCGCTATTCCAAGGCGTCCCCGTGAATCCCTTAGGATCCAGAAACAAGTCGACAAAGCCCTGCGAGTTCATGGTGAGCTTCTTAGGATGAATCTGGATGCTGGGCAAAATGTAGGCGCGCACGTAGTGGAAAACGCGCATCTTGTTGGCATTAAGGTATTGCGTGAGCAGCTGCATGTCAGCTTCGGTATAGCGGAAAAGGGATATCTCCTTTAGATCGCCGCACAGTTCTGCAAATTCCCTGTACGCAGGTATTTGGGTGTGCTTAAGCATAGGGTTTGCCACCAAAGCTGAGGTGACATCGCCTTTTAAACGCTCCACATGCGCGGCGACAATCGGCTGGGGGACGCCGTTTTTGTCGTACATTTGCAGGGTGTAGTTGACTAATTCGTATGAATTGCCGAACTGAGACCCTTCGTTAGGGGTATTATTGGCTACATAGGGCACCGCCAATACCTTGTGGGAGTTGCCTGAAAAGCCATAATGCGTGCTGCACTCTTTTCGCAATGTCAAAGGCAGTAAGTGGTTAAACTGCTCCTTCAGCAAAGCCAGTACGTTCTTCAAGACGGCCGCTTGCGCATTGATCGCCGCCTGGCCCTTTAGAGGGACTGGCGGATGGAATCTTGCAATTAAAGCTTCGATTTTTTTATCTGCGTGGCTATCATTCAGCACATTGTGCAGATAGTTTTCCACCAGTTTAGATTGCTCGGGATTGAGCTTTCGAAGCATTTGTTGCAGCAAGACAGCGCCTGGCTTATCGGCATCTGCTGGTACTTTTTCAGCGTGCACGAGGTACAGGCGGATGAGAGTATTTTTAAGGTCTGCATGGTAGCGCTCCTCTGTAAGCGAAGAAAAGCCGTTTGGAAAAGCCTTCGCAATTTCTTCATTCTGCCCCAGGATTCGATAGATATCCACCACGGCGTCTAAGTGAGCCGGCTGCAGTCCTTCAGAAGCGCCAATGGTGAAATTCACTTCGTGGCGGCTGTTGAGGATTAAGTCCGCTTCATCGATGATGGCCTTCCCTTTTTCTTTGAATAGCAAGAGGATGGCGCGCATGATTTCAATCTTTTCGCCAAGTTCGGGATTTTCCTTATCGCTATGTGCATACAGATACAGGGCCTCTTGGTACTTTAAGGCAAGACACGACATGCTCTTGTCTGTGATGACGACATACCGGCGGCTTTTCCGCACTTCTTCCAGGTCATTGTAGATGGCTTTGAGGACGTCTACCGAAAATCTGGTGTTTCTGTCGAACTGCAGGACATGCGTCATCTGGTGGAACGCTTCGCGCGATTGGATCAGCATGTCTTGCGATACCGTCTCGAAAAGGGATTCTGGCACAACCACCGTCGACAAATGCACGCCATCGGCATTCTTTAAAGCCAAGATGGGCAAGAGCACCTTTGTTTTTCCTCCACCCATGATGATTTGTATGACGACATGCGCTTTGTCTTTAGCGGGAGCCAGCATTTTTTCCAGGTTTTCGATTTGTTCACGGCGCAGCATGATGTTGCTGAAGTACTCGAAAACGAGATATTCGGGATGTCGCTGCGGATCATACAGCCGGCAAGCGCTCAATTCCCTGTGGAAGCGGTTGGTCAGGTCAACGACCACAGGATCTTCCAGGTCAATAGCATCTACATCTATTTTCAAGATCTCTTTAAGCACAGCCACAGAGCGATCGATCTGCTTTTGCCTGCTCCCCATGATGAGGTATTCGCAGATATTTTGGTTGATAGCTTCGATGTCATCGTCGTTCAATACAAGATTGCGCGCCTTCAAACCCTCTCCATTGTTTTGCAAGTAGGCGATTATGAGCTCTGCCATAGCCAGCGGCTGAATCGCTGCGCCTTGCAGCTGCACTGCGCGCAAGACCCCTTCTGTGCCGACAGGGCGCTTGTTTGCCAAGGCCAGGATGTGCACCTCTGACCTCAAAAAGGCCTTCTGCAGTTCGGCATTCTGCACCATGAGGCTTATTTGCACGGTTTTCAGACGGGAAGACAGGCCAGGCCAGGCTTTCTTGCCTTCTTCTGACAACCTGTCCAAGCAGCTGATGAGCTGAGCTTTTAGTTTTGGAACAGACATCTCGCCAAGTTCTGGATGTCTTGCCATAAATTGGACTTCTCCCTGGCTTTTCGTCAGCAATGACAGAAGATCGTTGATGGTTACGCGGTTATCTAGCCATTCCTCCCTACTGCCGCTCTTCACATTTGCAAAGCTCAGGAGATCTTTTTCATAGCGGTGGATTAACTGTGTTGTGTCCAAAGCAGATTTGGCTGCATGGAATGAAATATCCTTCTGAGTCTCCGAAAGCTTCCTGGCTTGTGCCGCATCGCGTCTGGCATCGGCAAAAAGTCGGTTTAGCACAGGGGAATCCCAATGCCCTTCTGCATGCCCAGCTTCAAGGCTATCTTTTCTTTGCGCCTCTTCTGGCACGGATAAACAGGCCTCAAGGGCTTTAACTTCACCCTCTGAAAACCCTCCCTTTTTATCCTTCTCAATAAACAGGTTTCCCATGGAACCCATCTTGGCACCCATACTTGTAGATGATCCTAAGATGCGCATCAAAGGGCTGCGCGGAGCCTTATAGACCGCGAGGGAT
>PLSG01000212.1 GCA_003164155.1 Parachlamydiaceae bacterium
TCCCTCATCCTGTAAAAAATTTAAAAAGGAGATAACTACTCATTGATCTAAAGTTCCCCTGTGATGGGTGAACATGCCCAAAATCACAAGCTCTCTGTGCATGATGGGATTGCTTCATGACATGAGTATCCCACCAACCTGATCTTTTAACGTGCCCATATACACATTTTTTTGGCATTATTACTAAGTTATGGATCCCCTCATTTTTCAAGTTTTCAATCGACTATTTTGCTGGTGAGAAATTTATCTCGCCATTCCCAGCGGGAATGGCTGGAATGGACTCTACTTTTTCCCTATCCTCTCTGCGTTTAAATTTGTTAAGCGCAGGAGTTGCCGTAGGAGGCTATCTTTGAACCATGCCGTTATTTTTCCAGCTTTTGCCGATTTTGCCCTAAGCCCCTTTTGCTCAGCTCCTGGCGCAGCTGTGCCATAGATTCAAATGCTATGGCGTCTATGCCCATCAGCTTTGCTGCGGAGACGTTCTCAACTTTATCGTCAATAAATACAATCTCTTGGGCTGGCAGGTTTATGGCCTGCAGAAGCGCCGCATAGATCGCTGGACAGGGCTTTTCATAACCCATTTCGCATGAAAGCAGACAGGGATCAAATGCCTGGTAATAACCAAAATTGCGGATAACTCGGGAGTAGTAAGCGCTTACATTGGATAAAAGCGCTACTTGCACAGACTGTTTTTTCAGCTCATCGACTAACTCAAACATGGCGGCATCGACACCCACGCTTTCTTTCAGCAGAGCCATAAAGGTTTGGGCAAAACCAAGAGGAAGCTCGAAACCTATATGCCGGGCATAGTTTGTCCAAAATTCGACATCCGACATGCCACAGCCGACGGCCTTTCTTTTTTCGGCATTCACAGCTTCATATTCCAATGGTGT
Organism: Parachlamydiaceae bacterium; assembly: GCA_003164155.1. GTDB lineage: Bacteria > Chlamydiota > Chlamydiia > Chlamydiales > Parachlamydiaceae > BOG-1457. The sequence goes on from PLSG01000212.1 coordinate 894, forward strand.
GAATCCAAAAGTTTTAGATAGGAAACTTTCCAGCAATGATCTATCTTTAGTCGCCATAACATTTCCCCAATCAAACACCACGGCCTGCGGAACGGCCGTCAATGCGCTGGTAGAAAATAGCAGGGCAAGCAGTATTTTTTTCATAATAGTCTCTAAATGCGTTAAAAAATCGCAATTTTATCACCTTTTCAAATCGAAGTCAAATGCAAAGAAACAGGCAAAAAAGTGATTGATCAGATTTATTTGTATGCGCATTACTTCTTACGCACCCAAGAAAAGCCCACGAAGAAATTCATCTGCGCTTGTCTCAATGAATAAGGACAAGAAATTAATATTTAGCATACAGTAAGATAAAGTAATCAAAAGGCTTAGAAATTTGCAGTTGCTAATAAAATTGAGATAGGCTTTTCCTAGGCCTTTCAGGAGATATATTACCAGCTACGCAACCAAGGGTTTTGCTATGTCGACACACTTCCCGGCATTAACCAGTCCTGGCAGTTCTAACCCGGCAAGCTTTGATAAATTGAGTCCTCCCCTTGTGCCAAAGCCAACCCCTTTACCCCCTTCTCCTTTGCAATTTCCCCGCTTAATTCAAAAGGGCGCCTTGTACAAAAGAATAGAGGTATTCTCCACCCCTCCTCCCTTTAAAGTGCCTTCACTCACCCCTTCCAAATCGGCTTCTTTGGCGGAAAATCTTTACTCAAATTCAAGCTCAAGCTCAAGCAGTTCATATTCTGCTTGCCTGCCTCCAAAAAGGCTTAGTCGGGCTTCTTCAACATTTTCATCCCTGACCTTAAACGTTAGATTTCTAATGCCCAGAAGTTTGTTCGAGAAAGCTATATTTGAGCTTAATGCAAATAAAAACCTTCCCATTTTTACTTCTTTGCTGCGCATTGCAGACATAATGCAGGTTTTTGCGACCTGTCAGCTTTTGCGAGTTAAAAGCAGCGAAGTTTTGGGTGCTCGCGAAGATTTCGCCAAATTGATTTTTAAAAAAGCTTTCAATGACTATGACAAGATGCCTCCGTTTTTTAGATCGGCACTATTGCGTTTTGGCTATAGGCATAGAAAATTGACGCTATGCGGATTTCCGCTATCCATGCGCCTTATTGAGCTGACAGCTAAAGCTTTTCCTAAGCTGCGCAGCTTAGATCTCAGTAGGGCATCTTTGACTGATAGCTTGCTAGCCATTTCTCTCAAAAAAATTTGCCTTCTCCAAAAACTCGATCTTTCACACAATCCCAAACTCACGCATAAAGGGCTGATTGAACTGCCAAACTTAAGGCAACTACAAGTCCTTTATCTTGACGGTTGCAATCTCATAGGCGACTCAGCCTTAAATATCATTTCCACAGCAACCACACTGACCTTGCTCTCCTTAAACCGCTGTAGAAATATCACCAATGCAGGCATAAGCGCACTTTGCACCCTTTTAGAGCTGGAACACCTGGGCTTGGCCGAAAGCTGCATAAACGAAGTGGGATTTGCAGCTTTAGCCACCCTTCCACAGCTTCAAATACTCGACTTATCGCATTGTGCAGTTACCGACAAAGTCATCGAAGATATGCCCTGCTTGAGGTACTTGCTGGGAATATCCCTAGCGCATTGCCAGGCTATATCGGATGAGGGCATAATAACCTTGGCAGAAAACAATCGAGAACTTGTATCTTTAAATATAAACAACTGTCCTTCTCTCACCAAGATAAGCCTTAACGCCTTGAGCTATATAGAAAGTCTGGAGGAGCTTTCCGTGATTAACTGTCCGAACATCAAAGCTCGACATATCAAACATTTTTTCTCCCAAAAAAACTGCACCATTGCCTGGGATAAAAATCGCTCTATTTTAGAAGAAAGGGATAATGGAGCTTTCTATTAACTCAAATCATTTCAGGCCGCAAACCTCTTGAGCGTGATTCCCAAAAACTTGCCATAAGAGGCGCCTCCGTGGCGCAGGGCAATGGCATAGGCAGTCTCGGCATGCGCATTTTTCAAGCCCGGATCAGCCCCTTCGGTGCGCAGTTCCTTGATAGCGGCTTCAATATTTTGTACAGATCGCTTGGGGTTATTGATCGAATCAGCTATTTTCATCAGCAGAGTATCGCCGTTAACATCTCGTAGATTGATATCCAGATTATTCTCATGGATCAGGTCCAAGATAAAGTGCACATCGGGACTTTTTTCCAACAATAAAAAGATGAGTTTCTGCCCATTTATTATGGTTTCAGGATGGCAGCCTAAGCGGATTAAATGGCGGATCATATGCTGATCGGCTGCAGTAAGGGTTTGGCTTTCCAGGGATTCAAAATCTAGAGCTGTTTCCATAATCGATCTGCCCTTGATCTGCAAAGAGCTAAAGTCTACGCCGGCTTCTTTTAAGGCGCTAAGGATTTCAAGCGCTCCGATTCCATGGCTGCATAGAGCTTTTGCCAAGACGTCTTGTACGCAAGCTTTTTGGGCGAGCAGCATCTTTAAAATGGCTGGCTGCCCTAACGCATAATCCAGGGCAACTTTGCCAAATTCTCTATTGGGCCTGCGCAATCCGATATACTTCTGGCTAATGGCTCGGTTGACATCTGCACCTTCGGCGATCAACCGCTGCACAATTTCATGCCTGCCATACTGACAGGCCAGCATCAAAGGTGTTTTTCCCTCTTCGTCGAGGGGCATATCCACACAATGCTCCGCTTGTACGATCTGCTCAATAGTACTGAGGTTGTTGTCCTGGAGGGCTTTTGAAAAGAGATGCATCAAGTCGGCGGTTCTGCGGGTCTGATCTGTCCAAACACTGATCCTCTCAGCTAGGCTCTTCGGATAGCTTCTTTTCTCCGGAAGTGATGTGCTCATTTATAACCTCCTCCATAAAGCCTATAGATGGGATGCATTACCGGCCGCGCAGTAATCGCGAACCATAAGAGCCGATTGCCTGACAGGATACTCAGCGAAGCTCAAAGCCTTGGCAATGTGGGGGATATATGTGGCCTTGGTCAAAAATTGCGTCCACACATGCTGTGTGTTGAGGCACGAGAGCTTGGCACTCCTGCTGCTTAGAAGTTGATTCGATCCAGCCTCTCCTCCCAGAACCAACCGCAGCCGTTCGAAGGGCAATTTTATACCCAATTGCTCTGCACGTTTTATTAGACCTTTAACACAAGAAGGGTAAATAATGACTAAAAAGCGTTCAAAAAATTGTTCAAAATCGCACAATGCTTCCAAAATAGCATCATAGGAATTTCCAGGCGATATCACCGTAAATGGGAGTTGAGAGTTTTCGCTGATATTTTTCAAGATCCACGAGGCATTTTCAGGGCTATCAGAGCTAACCAAAAATAAGCCCACGATGGCCAATGTTTTATATCTGTGAATTTCAAAGTGCGTTTCTAATTCGTCGGTTGCCTCTGGTAACCCTTTCCATTTAAATCTTTGAAGAGGGGGCCAAAAGATCCTTTCGCCCGATGCGCTTGAAGAGCAGTAGATAATCGTACTCTCATCTACCCGATCAGCCACCCAATCGGCATACGGATAGGACAGAAAATAGCTGTGACTTGCCATGCTGCTCTCCCTTTGGTCCGAAGTTATACCAAGCTTACATTTAGACAAAGTAAATTTTTATCATCACTGTTCGCCACCTTTCTTGGGTTTTACAGAATTCTCACAGGCTCCAATTTTGGCGGCTTTTTTGGTTGAGATTGAGAGATCGGATACAAATGATGAAATCAAGATAACCAAATAAAGCTGTCCAATGACCCCTTCTAATATCGCCAAATTTCGCGCTAGCGGATTCACCGGAACAATATCTCCATATCCGATAGTCACCAGAGTCACAAAACTGAAGTAGATAAAGGAGAATGCGTCCAAATTGGCATCTGACGTCGAGAAGGCTTCTGGATCCAAAAGAAATACAATTTCGTAAAGTCTTCCCCACAGCAATCCAAACAGCAAATACACTGCCACAGACGCCGCTATGCATGGCTTCAATTGCACTTCTTGAATGATAAACTGCCGGATCAGCATGATGGCAAACATGATCAACGCCAGAGCGGTCAAGGCATTGTCTATGATGGCAATAGTAGGATGGGCCTGATTAAATAGGCGCAGACTTCTGGCCGCCAAAGCCAAAATAACGAATCCCAAGGTGATGATTTTAACGGAACGACTCAATGAAATGGTAAATGCACCTACCACCAATATCAGCAAAAAAAGTATCTCCATGAGGGCTCTCAATGCCACGCCATGTCCCACAAGCAGAGGGGAGAAAAAAATGTGAAATACAAGCAAGCCCAAAAGAATATAGGGCCCTCGCACAGAGGACCAAAGGTCTAGTAAGTAGTCTTCACATTTTCGCCAGGTCATAAAATCCTTCCGAAAACGGGCTTGAAATGGGTGTAGGTATTCAGTTCACACTAATATATTTTTAGATAATTAGGATAGAGGAAAATTTGTGAAGCATGTTAGCTTAACGTCGTACTAGTACACTGTAAATATTAAATTGATGGATTTGGCCATCCACGACTCTTGGCATGGTAAAGTTGCGGGTTTATTCACCATACAGCACGCCTTCAGCGTGCGAAATTTTGCTAGCTCACCTAGGGCATTGCCCTAGGCTCATATGAGAAAGGCCTTCAGCCTTTTAGGACAGTATGAAGTCTACTTGTATGCTTATCGTAGGCATAAAAGCTGCAAACCATGTCCTAAAAGGCTGAAGGCCATTCTCATAACAGCCTAGGGCAACGCCCTAGGTGAGCTAGCAAAATTTCGCACGCTGAAGGCGTGCTNNTCAATTTAACATTTACAGTGTACTGGTGTCAGACTTTGCGACTAAGAGAAGGCCATTTTCTTTTGCAAACGCTTCGAAAATGAAAACTAGCTCTCGGCCTGTTTTTCTTTTGCCCTCTTCTGAATGCAGCATGTGCTCCCAAATGGTGTTTTGAAGGGGATATCGCGAACTGGATGAGGACATAAGGCTCCAAGCTTGCCTAATTTTCACATGCAACGCCTCCATTATATGGGTAAGCTCTTGCCATGACAGATTATCATCCTCTTCCAACAATGCATTTAAGGCATGTGCCAAGTCTTCAAGTGGTTTGTCTACCGCAGGCGATGGTGCGCCCCAATAAATAAGGCTTTCTAAGGAGATAGCCGATATGGCATCCAAGATCTTCTTCGTCCTCTCTTCACTGCCTGCTAATGCCAGAGAAGATCTATCTGAATGATAGGCGCTGGATTCGGCTTTGCCTTTACTTTCTTCTTCACCCTCTGACGGTTCAGCGTCTTCAGATGGGGCTTTGAGATTAGAGATGTCGTTATAAAGACTCGTCAAGATGGTTACAAAAGGACACCAACGAGGCATCTTGCGATAAAGCATCCAATGAAATAAGCAGCCCATAGCCCACACATCTTCTTTTAAATCTGCAGCAACCGTTGGATTACCCAAGTATTTATGCAGCTTCCCCGGTGAATAATAATCGGTGATCCCTTCCACCGCACAGTCATCTACCACAGAGTGCTCTAAGGCGGTGTCGAAGTCGGCAATCACGCCTCGAAAACTAGAGTCTAACTGATGAATGAGCAGGTTATCTTCTTTGATATCCCTATGCACAACAGCTTTTTCTTCGAGTGCGGCCAATCCCCCAAGAAAATTGCGAAATAGGCATAGAAAAAAGGGTGCTTGAGTTTCCAAAGTGAAATGCGGATTCATTTTAAAAAATCTAGTCAAACTTCCCTGATTGCAATATTCATAATACGCTACACCTGCAGACTCAGACACATTGCTGTGCAATATTTGAGCAATAAATGGACTGCCAATAAATTTATGCATTAAGTCAATTTCACTTTCAAATCTATCAAGGCCTCCCTCAGACTTATGCTGAAGAATTAGCTTGGCCACTCTTTTGATCTGAGGATCAGCTAAGGGGGATAAGTGTATGCAAAGCGCTGGTTGACAGAGCTTGGAGCCCCCTCGGGAAGTGATGCATCGGCACTTGGCTTTCGCACACGATTCGCAGGATAATTCGGAATATAAATACAGGGCATTTTCCGCACAAAAAAGGTGTAAGTTTGGCAACAGTCCATTTTTTTTAATTGAAAAAAATCTTTGGCTTCTTTTCAGACTAGAGCTCGCGGCCAGCGCGGCAGCATATATGCCAAATTTCTCTTGGGCTAACTCAATTAAGCGCCTATGCTGTGTTTCACTCATCCCCATTTGAAGCAGTTGTTCTGCTAAACCTGCCACGCGTAAAGTTGCCCTAAGTGAGCTTGAAGATGAGATGCTTGGACTTGCAGAGCTGCTGGAAAGAGATAGGCTGCTAGGAGAGCTGAAACTCGAAGAGCTGGAGCTTAGGCCTGAAGAGGAATGGCTAATGGAAGGGGTAGATAATTCAAGCAAAGACACATTAAGCCTGTGCCTTTTAAGGGCACTGGCGGTGGTATCAGCTTCATCTTCACCTATTTTCCTAACATTCGGTTTCACCGGTACTGGGGGGGAGCCGAAAACTTCGGGCGGAAGCGGCGTGGAAGAGGTTGTGGTGAGTAATGTGGAAGGAAGCGATAAAAGACTAGACAAACTCGACGACATAAAAACCTATTTTATTATTTTTTTTAAAACAATTATAAAGAATAAATGCTTTTTTTACAAACAAAAATAATGCAACATAAAGAAAAATATGTCGTCTAAGCAAATGAACTGGCAGGTTTTTTTACAAAAAAAAGAAAAATTTTTCCATTCATAGACTCATTATTCGAAATGCACATGGATTACCTTTTTTAAGCTGCACTCGAGCCCCCTGCCGCTCCTCCGGAGCGCAGCTTTCTCTCTCTATCCTATCCACAGATTATCCCTCCGGCGCCGCGCAGAGGGCTTCATCCCAATGCTATTGAAATTAAAATTATGATCACTCTTCCTAAACCCCAGAGGGGTGACATGCCACCCCTCGGGGTTCAGAAAAAGACAAAACATGATTTTAATTCAATAACATTAGGGTAAAGCCCATAGCATAGCCACGGAGAGCAATCTGTAGGCATGCTGGAGAAGGGAAACTGGGCTCTGAATGAGCGGCAGGAGTATCTCAACAGTGTAGCCCACAACACAACCTGTTATACTAACTTGATGCGAATTCCCATTAAGGATTTTCTATAGGCTAATGGAAGGCTCCAACTTATTTTCGGATTGCTTTAGCCTTGTTATAGCCTGATGTAACCCTCTGATTGTGCCAATCCTAAATTCTAACCCGAAAATCCCCCCCGCCGCGCCCTAAGCACAGGACATGCTCAAGCTCAATGTGCATCGGCTGCTTTGATGAACGAAATCACAAATAGCCAACTCAAAAAGCGCCCTTATGCATTTGCCGAATGAGTAATCTTATATTCTATATGGTTGGCTAAAACCTTATATAAATTTCCCATGTTTTCATTGCCAAACTTATTCTGAGATGCAAGTTCTTTGATTAATTGCCGACCAGAGTTTTCTGTTTCTTTTGTCATAGGTGTCACAAAATTCCTAGTCCATAGCAGAGCCTCTTTGCACTTGTTCAGCTCCGCAAGTTTACCTGTATGTGTCTCTATTGAAGCGATTTGAAATAACAACGCTCCTATCTTAAGTTCCTTGTCTGCGTTGTCTGCCTTGTCTGGGGACGACCTTAAATAGATTTTAAGATCCTCTCCTCCCTTAAAAACCCTGTTAATTCCCGAAGAAATCTTTTCTCGCGCACCCTCTGCTTTTGCTGCCGCTTCTGCCTTTGCTTTTGCTTCTGGAGAGACCTCTTTGAAGGCTGGCCCACTTGAAACAGACGACGGGGCTGAAAGGGTACTCCTGCGCAAAGCAGCTGGCCTGAGTATAGATCTTAGATCATGTACGCCTGGTTTTGGGGTTGAGGCGGCAGGCTGAGGCGCGCTTGCAACTTTGAGTTGATCTGGAGCCAGACGAGAGGGACCCTTTTGACTCAAAGATACTGATGGACTGGGGGTTTGGGGAGAGCTTAAGGGTTTCATGACTGCCCTTATCTGTCTTGCACTTAAGAGTCTAGGGCCTTGGGGTTCGCTTAAGGGTCTCGTGTATGCGTCTAGCTGGCTTTCGCTAAAGACTACTGGTATATGGGCACACAAGGAAAGCTCTAGCTGGGTCTTGGGAACTACGGTTGAATCTCTAAGCTTCTCTAGGACTTCGGCTACAGGTGTAGGGTCGCCTTTAATTATGAATCCGGGAATAGGAGGGGGTTCTTTCGGTGTGAAGACTGGTCGGGATGGGAATGGCGGGACTTTAGGAGGTAGAGTTAGATTTGGATTTGGCGAGGCTACGGTTTGAGCTAGGGGTTGGCCTATAGATGCCGCTCTTCTTCTGTTTTCATATGCGGGGATAATTCCTCTGCTGGGCTTGTAGGTGGGTAGTGACGGAGCCGGTGCTCTTACCTTTACAAATGCAGGGAGAGGGGATGATTGAGGGGTTGTTAAGTCAGAGGTTGATTTGGGAGGAGTTTCTGTAGTGGCTTTTTTTGGGGGTAATGGAGGAGGTGAATTTGAACTTTTGGGAGCAATTGGTTTTGAAGATGGGAGAGGAGGAGGTTGAGGAGTAGTTAAGCCAGAGGTTGGTTTGGGTGTGGATGAAGGGGGAGTTCCTGTAGTGGCTTTTTCTGGAGGTAATGGAGGAAGTGGAGGAGGTAAATTTGAACTTTGGGAAGCAATTGAGGCGGTATAGGGAGGGATTTGGAGGGACATCTGCTTTTTAATAGCACTTTCTAAATCGGTTGGAGTTGCAGCGGGTTGAGATAGGGATGCACCTCGACTATCTGTTTCATCCTCTATTACTTCACTAACGGGTCCTTCGGGAGCTGCTGTTGTGGTTGTGTCTGACATTACTTCTACAATAGCATCTTCTCCATGGATTAGATCCACTTCTTCCGCGATCCCTTCCATAAATGTTGGTGTTGGCGTTTCTAGCGCTGGTCCTGCCGCTTGTGTTGGCACGGCAAATCCAAAATCATTAGCTTCATCTTCTTCTACTTTAGCTTTATCTTCTTCTACTTTAGCTTCATCTTCTTCTACGGGAACGAAAATGGGTTTGGCGCTCTCTGACAATGGTACGAACACATCTGGAGAACTGACATGAGATGGGTCGCTTGCGGCCAATGACGCTGGTCCTGGTGCTGGCCCTGGTGCTGGCCCTGGTGCTGGAGGAGGCGTTGACGTTACCGTTGAGCCTGGCGTTGAGCCTGGC
>PLSG01000445.1 GCA_003164155.1 Parachlamydiaceae bacterium
CATAACATATGTTACAATTTTATGCAAATGCATGTTAAGATTTCAAACATCATTATGTCATTTGCGAATTTGATCTTTGAAGGATATCAGGTATGGCCTCTATAAGGGCTCCAAAAACTAGGAAAAACACCAACAGGCGGAATAAAATCATGAAAGAACCACAACATGGTGACCACTACTTTCTCTTCACAGACCTCTCAATAGCAGGCGAATTATATAGTCAATTGCCGATTCCTCTTTCTTCTGGCATCTACTTAGCCTCAACTCCATATCACGCCGTGGCACAGTGATGGGGGCCGGGGCTGCATAAGTTGCATAACTTTTATGCTGAATGAAAGAGGCNNTACACTAAGTTGACGCCATTGGGCCAGGCCTGGGCCGAAACGAATGGCCTATTTTTGCGAAAAATTGGTTTGATTTTTACCCCCCAATTTTATGGCCCATTTGCCCTAAATTTCCCTTTCCAAATTTTTCTTGTCCTAATCTTAAAATTTGAATATTCTGTGTTCCAAATTTCCTAATGCTATGCACCATATCGGAACCACAGTGATTAAATGAAAGAAAATGCCGACAAGCCCAACATCAAGCAAGAAGCGCGCGAACTACGCAAAAAAGTCAAACGAGTCGAGGATAGTCGCTCCTCAATTAAAGCTAAAAATCTTGAGAAAGGAAAAACCATCAAGGCACAACAGGATCGCAAAAAGGAGTTAGAGCAGAATCGTGATGACTGGAAGGCGAAATGTAGAGAGCAGGAAAAGGAGCGTATTGACACTGACGAGAAATACAAACGAGTCGCGACTCTGCTTGAAATGAAAGAAGAAGAGCTTCGAAAGATAATGGAAGAATTTGAAGAGTTAAAAAAAAAGTACCCATCGACCAAGAGTCGACGGTAAAAAAGACGGACTTAGAATCGTCGGGTCATCAACTACGCAGTTGGTACAGATTTATTATAATCCTTATGTGCATTCGTCTATTTATAAAAGCCGCATCACCGTTAAAAACCACATCAAAAAGTTTAGAGATTGTATTTACGACCATTCCTGGGTTAAATAATCTCCTTGCCCCATCTTGCACGACGATAAAATACTGGACGGCACAAGTGGGCTATCATAAGCTAAAACGCGCTAAAACTATTGCACAAGACTGGACTGTGATGATTGATGCCTCCATTCAAATGGGCGAAAAAAAGTGTGTTTTAATTTTAGGAGCTCGTTCGGTTAATTTGAATAAAATTAAAAATCGGGCATTGAAGCTTGAGGACTTGGAAATTTTATCTATGCGCATTGTATCTACATTGAATAATCAAGTTATTACAGAAATGTTAACAGAAGTGGCTTCGGCCGTTGGAAAAATAATCGCCATCTGTAGCGATCGAGGGTCGGAAATACTTTGTGGTATCAAACATTTTCAGAAAATAAGCCCAGAGACGCGGCATATTGCTGACACGGCCCATCGTGTATCTAACTTCCTTGAAGCCTCTTTGGAAAAAGACCCTAGATGGAAAAAATTTCGAGAGTTAGTGACACTGGCTAGAAGAAAGATGCAGAATTCTTTAATTCCCGGAGCACTTCCACCTAGTCCAAGGACAAAAGCACGTTACATGAATGTAGATACCCTTATAAGGTGGGCATTGGAAATGTTAGTTTTACTTGATCAGGGCATCTCAAACCCAGGCCTCGATATTGATGAACTCAGAAAATACTTGGGATGGCTTTTCTCCTATCGTGATGACATTGACTACTGGAATCGTCTTATTGACATCGGAAAAGCAGCACGACATGTTGTCAGAATAGGAGGCATTCATACGGATACAGCCGATTCTTTCGAGCAAGCGATTTCATCAGTTAAAATTGGGCCAAGAGAACTGCAGTTTGCTGACCAGCTTACTGAGTTTCTTCTAAGTCAATCAAAAGGGATAAAATATGGAGAGTGGTTTATTGGTTCCACTGAAATATTAGAATCACTTTTTGGGAAAATCAAATACATGGAACGAGAACAGAAAGCTTTCGCTTTTACATCTCTTTTGCTAGCGGCTATGGCGTCGGTTGGGCCGCTTGATGAAAAAATAGTCGCCGAGGCGATGGAGTCTGTCAAGCGATCAGACATAGATAAATGGGCTGCTAAAGAAATCGGCCAGAGTGTCCAATCTCAGCGTAGGCAAATAAAAAGGATCGTTGCTAGCTCAGCTGTTAAAATGATCAATACAAAATCAGGCATAGAAAAATGTGCTGCTAAAGAGATCAGCCAGAGCGCCGAGTCTCAGGATAGGCAAGTAAAAAAGAGCATTGCTGACTCAGCTGTAAAAATGATCGACACGAAAGAAGTGGAACAAGAAGTTTCTGGAATTTACAGAGATAAAGCAGCATGATTATGGCTGATTCGTTTCTGCCCAGGCCCGGCCCTTTTTACTTTTTACCCAATTCGTGCCCGAGCCCGAATTTCCGATTTCCTGCTCTCTGATCCGAACTTCCTTCCAAAAGATGTGGGTAGCTGCCTTAAGCTCCGGAGGAGCGGTAGAGGTAAAGCCCACTGCGCAGCCCCGGAGGGGTAAGCTGTGGGTATATTAGAGAAGCGAAATTGAACTCCGGAGGAGTGGCAAGAGGATGTCCTAGAGTGCAGCCATGGAATGTACAACCAGAGGATAGCATTAAGC
>PLSG01000319.1 GCA_003164155.1 Parachlamydiaceae bacterium
TCGGGGCTGCGGTCACTGTGGGCTTCGTTGAGTCGCCCGAGGCGGGCTCCCGGAAATGAACAATCTTCTTTTGTTAAAGCTAAAACGTGCTATGAGTAATGCTAAGGGCAATGCCCTGGGCTGTTTCAATGCCAACCTTTTAGGCTAAAGAAAAGTTATTTGTGCACAAATCCTAAAAGCATTTTTATCAAACTTTAACGCGAGGAATATACAACCATGAACCCCCAAGAATTAGAAGGCGGCCGCGATCATGCCCATGATAAACATGATAAACACGAACACGACCACGCACAGGAACTGGCGATTGAAGAACTAGCTGATTTTGTGCTGGAAGTCTTTAAAGATGAACCCAAAGACGGACTCGAACCTTTCGAGCAATATCGCGAAAAAGTAAAGAGCCATCTGGTGCATAAGGAAGAAGATTTTAAATCCCGTTTTGCCAATGGATACCGCACATTATTGCAGGAATTTACTAAAAAGGGCTAACTAGGGTATCATGTAGTCCTTGCTTGGGAAGGGAGCTTTCGTGTATACATAATGTGATTTAGCCTTTTTCCCAACCATTTACCTGTACATATATATGCATACCCCTGAATCTATTCGCGAAGCCTGTGCTTCGCGGCGCACTTTTGCCATCATCAGTCACCCCGATGCGGGAAAAACCACCCTTACCGAAAAGCTACTGCTTTATTCAGGCATGATCCGCACGGCCGGCATGGTGAGAGGACGCAAAGGGCGAAAGGCGGCTTCTTCGGACTGGATGTCCATGGAGCAAGAGCGCGGCATATCGATTACCGCTTCGGCCATGCAGTTTACCTACAAAGATACCATTATCAATGTTTTGGATACCCCCGGACACGAAGACTTCTCCGAGGACACTTATCGCACTCTTACCGCAGCAGATTGCGCCATCATGGTGATCGATGCGGCCAAGGGGGTGGAAAAGCAAACGCGCAAGCTCTTCGAAGTCTGCCGCCTGCGTAAAATTCCCGTGATGACCTTTATCAACAAGATGGACATGCCCGGCAGAGATCCACTCGACCTGATGAACGAAGTCGAAGAGATGCTTCAAATTCACTCCTCGGCCATGAACTGGCCGATTGGCACCGGACGGGAATTTTGCGGCGTCGTCGAGCGCAGCACGAATGAATGCCTGTTCTTTTCAAAGACTTCCATCGGCGGAGCTCAAAAAGCCGATATTGCGCGCTGCGCACTGTCCAGTCAGCAAGCGCAAGACACCATGGGAAAGGAGCTCTATGCCCAAGTTGTACATGAATTGGAACTGCTTGAATTAGCCGGAAATCCCTTCAACCAAGCTGACTTTTTAGCTGGCAAGGTCACCCCCGTATTCTTTGCCTCGGCCCTTACCAATTTCGGGGTGGAGCCCTTTTTTGATGCCTTTATCCATCTGGCTCCTTCACCTCATTCCCGTATGGCCGATGCCTTGGATGGCACGGAAATAGAAATAGATCCGGCCACGACACCTTTTAGCGGCTATGTCTTCAAATTGCAGGCCAACATGGACAAGCGGCATCGCGACAGCATGGCTTTTGTACGCATTTGCTCGGGCAGATTTGAACGCGACTTGATAGTCAAACACCATCGCCTGCGCCGCGAGATTCGCTTGTCGCGGCCGCACGGCATGGTGGCAGGGGAGCGCACTATGTTGGACTTCGCCTTTCCGGGAGATGTTATCGGCGTGATCAACCCTGGGGTTTTTGCTATCGGCGACACCATTTCGCTGACGGGTGGCTTCAACTTCAAGCCTCTGCCGCAATTTCAACCCGAAATATTTGCGCGCATTCAGCCCAAAGACGTGGGCAAGCGCAAAGCTTTTGATAAAGGCGTTTTACAGCTCACTCAAGAAGGTGCCGTGCAGCTTCTGAGTCCTTTCGATTTAATGGGCGATCCGATCTTTGCTGCCATGGGACAGCTGCAGTTCGAGGTGATGCAGTATCGCCTTAAAGACGAGTACGGCGTAGAAACCACGTATGCCGGCTTGCCTTATCAATGCAGCGCCTGGTTGGTGGGTGATGCCAAAACTTTTGAAAAGCCCACCAGCTCGGTCATCGTGCAAGACCAAAAAGGGCGCCCAGTCGTGCTATTTTGCAGCCAATGGGAAAAGCAGTATGCCGCCAAGCAAAATCCCCAGCATGCGCTGATGGATATCATGGCCTAAGGAGAAAAGGGAAAGGGACCAAAGGGACATAAGGGACATAAGGGANNTATCTTCTTTATTCACCCCAGAATGGGGGTTTGGACCATACTTAAATTTATGTGATTTTATCACCGATAAAACACTGCAAAATTAACACCCAGCCTGGCTACATGCCCCCACCCCCGAGGGTGTAAACAAAAGATTTAGCAGATGGTTTTTTGGAAATCCAATTTTAAATAAGCTGCTGATTAAACTAATTGCTATTAAATTCAATTCATATTACAATGACTTTGTGCTTGAATAAAATTAACGAATAATAGCAAAAAAATGTTATGTGCACACACAATAATAAAGGAGAATATCATGGCCTCAACTATTCAATCCGGATGCACCCAGATGGTGGTTTATCAGCCACGTCCCACGGTGGCTGCATTTGTGCACTCAGAAGCTCAAAGATACTGCGAGCAGCAAATGCACGCTGTATTTTCAAAAACAGTCAGAACTTTTGATAGCAGTATCTTTACGAGACCGCAAGTTACCATTTTAAAAGCCATCAGCTCAATCGCGACCTATGACAGAATTGATCTTGCTCCCATTTCTCGTGATATAAATGTTCGCTTTCTTGTNNAAAGCAGAAGTTAGAGCAAACCCGGTAAAGGACATAACAGGTGGCATGCCACGGGTTGCTGAGTTGTTTGGGTCTATATCTGCAGATTGCGGTCGCATGGATGCGTCCGCTATGGATGAGCTTGAAAAGATTGCCGCTGGTCAAAAGGCTAAAACAGCCTATAATAAAAATCATTTCCCACACTATACCCAGATTGGATGCAAGGTGCGTACTCTACTTTCATTTATTGAAGAAGCTGATCCTGCCGCGGCTAAGCTCATCAAACAGCAAGCTAAGGTTCAGGCGGTGAGAGATTATTTTAAATATAAATATCTGTGCGATCTAAACAGTACCGGTACAGTAGATTAAAAAGATATTAAATTCTAAAACTTGAATTATGAAAAATTCTGAGCATACACAATAATAAAGAATGATTTAGTGGATTCAATTGTTTAGTCCACTTAATTACATGGTGTGATAGATTTAAAACAGATAAAGTAATTTCATTTAATGAAGGAGGTTTAATATGTCAGCTCCAATCCCAACTAGAGCTATCATAGAAGGCTCTTATAATGCATTTATGGCTAAAAACGCAGAAGTTAGAGCTAGCGGAAGTAAAAAAGAAGATCCTATTCTAGATATATCAGAAAAAAGAATCACAAGCTACTGTCAAGAATTATTGAAAATTTTAGATCCGACTGAGCAAGATCAAAAAGAATTAGCGCCTGGAACACGATTGCGGGTTGAGATATTAAATTCTAAATTGAATCAAGAAATAGAGTTTTATTCAAGCATAGCCAAAAAATCGTTAGAATCCATAAGATGATAGCTAGGATCGCCTTAAAAGAATCTAAAGAACCTAGGGGCAAAAAAGTCCTTTAGGTTTTTTAGATCTTTTCCCATTTTTACAACATAACGTGTATTATCAGACGTTGAGTTGAGAGCCTTTTGCATATGTCCTTTTTTGTTCGCTTGGTTCTTTTTGTCCTAATTTCCTTCCCAGCGCCGATTTTGATTGAAAAATTTACGAAAATGCCTTATTTTTCCCTTATCAAATCATCATTTCCTTGCAAGATACCTAACATTTAAAAAAAATAATATTATGACACTACATCCAGATACATTTGAGCAATACCTTCAGAATGTACAGAGCATTAAAATGCGCATAGATAATGATCTTCCCACCGAAAATCTACTTGAATTCATTCAAGTTCATAGCCAGCAATCTGGTTCAGACAGCACCTATAAGGCCTTTTTTGATGGAGAAAGCTCATTTTATCAAGGTCTCTATGAACAGGCTTTGAAGCACTATCTACAAGCTAAATCCATTCCACATTTCCACTTTTTTTGCTATCGGGCTTCGTCGTTCGTGGCCAATAAAAACCAGCTTTTTGACAAAGCCATCAACTTTAGCAAGAAGGCTTTGAAAATTCGCCCTTATGATTACATGCTGTTGCAGATGTGCGCGCAATCGCTCGCCGCGTTTCTATCGCCCGATGAATTTAAAAGCATTCAAAAAGCGCTTTCAGAACTCGATCACCAAACTTCGCAATATGCTCAAGCGCAGATTATCCAAGAAGCACAAAGCCCTGCATATACCCATGCAGCATCCCATGAAACTTCTCTGGCAGATACGGCCACAGTCTTTCAAGAACCCATCAGCCAGCATGCAGAGCATAGCGAGATCCCCCATTTATTAGAAAAACGCGAAGCATTCCACGTGCCCCATTGTAATGAGACCACAGCGATGTCTAGCCAGGCATACACCTTACCGACTCCCCTTTCAACGCTTCTTTCCAGCGCGCAGCCCAATCGCCCTTATCAGGAGAGTGTCCCTACCCCGCCAGAGACGATCCCTATGCCCTCTGCCGCCGAAAAGTCAAGCCCGCTGCTAAAGGATCCGAAGAAAATGCGCCTTCCAGAAGCGGACATTTTTTCCGAGATACATCTGCCTGAAATGCCCCTTCCCAGTGCAGGGCACACCGAATCAGAAAACATGCCGGAAAAAGCCTTGGAAATGCGCGTCAAAGCCTTCCAAAAGTATAAGTCCGCCTTAGTAGCGCAATATGTCGGTCAATCCCACAACCGCGCGCAACTCAACGACAACAGCCTGTTAGTGCTCAACGGCTGGAATTATCAGCAAACGCTCGACAATCGCCACAAAACCGAAGCCACCTACGATGCCCCCTCGGAAGCTGCTTCCGAAGGCAATTCCTTTATCTCCCGCTTCTTGCTTACTGAACAGTCTCGCAAAACTTCCGGTGGATTTTATTTGCGCTGGCAAGGCAAAGGAGTGGTGATCAATCCTGGCGCGAATTTCTTGGATAATTTTCATCAATATGGCATGCACATCAAAGATATCGACTATGTAATCGTCAGCAAAGACGCCGAAGATGCCTACTTGGATGTCAAAGGGATCTACGACCTTAACTACCAGCTCAATTCGGCCAATTCCGAGCTGCACATCATCCACTATTACCTCAACCAAAAAGCTTTTCTGCAGATAGGTGGGACCCTCAAGCCCAACTTCAAGCAAGAAAAAAATACCGTGCACTGCTTGGAACTTTATCTAGACTCCCCCGATGTAGAAAAAGTCGAACTCACCGAGTGGATGGCGCTCAACTATTTTCCTATCTCAGCGCAAGAAGCTCTGCACCACCAAAATTCGGCCGCCAAAGAAGATCGCAGCACCCAAATCTACTCTTCACTTGGTTTGCGCTTAGACCTGAAGCAACCAGAAGATGTGACTGCGTCAGAACAGGCTAAAAAAGGCAGACTGGTCACCATCGGATATATATCCGGAACGGCTTGGTCTCCGCTCATTTCCCATCATATGGGTAGCTCTTGTGACATACTTATCACGGGTTTTGAAAACACCAACAGTCAAGATTATGAGAAGCAAACTTACAACGATGACTGTTTGGGCTATCATGGCATATATTCACTGATGGAAGAGATTTCCCCGCGCTTACTGCTGTGCTGTGAATTTGGCGGGCGAGAAGGGGATATACGGGTGGAGCTAGTCAAAAAACTGCGCCAAGAGCAGACCTCCGAAATGGTGGCCGAAAGACAAAGCCCAGCGCTCCTCCCGGTGGTCTTGCCAGGTGATACCGGATTGTTCATCGATTTAAAAACGCTGCAAATCCAGTGTTCGGTAAGCAAAACTCTCGTCGATCCAGCTCAGGTGCACGTGGTCAAATCAGTTGATGCCTTTGGCAACTTGCGCTATTTGTCGCCCAACTGCTATCTATAGCTGCTGTTTATAGGAGTTTACATTTTTAGGTAAGTGGTCAGATCCCCGCAGTTACACGGGGATCTAATCACTTACCAGCTTCTATGTGATAACTTTATGCATTTATGCGGCGCCTCACCTTCCAATCAAAATAAATATCCCGGCTACTAAGGCCAAGATACCCATGACTACAGCGGGAATAGCTACGGCAAATAAGCTTACTATGCCCACTAAAATCAAATAAACCGCCAATAGAATAAAGCCAATATTATTGGTGAATCTCATGAAAACCTCCTATGTGGATAAACTCCACTTAATCCCAAGCATACAAGTTAGATTAATTATATTCAAATAATTTCTTTATTTTTGGCGCACGTAGCCCACTGATTTGCCGTTCCATCCGGATTTTTCTCCCAGCCATTTAGGCTTTGTCTTGAATGTCAGAACCAAGCTGCGGATCTGCATAGGCGATGAAAGGGCTATAGCAATACACCTTCAATTCATCAAATTCGCCTACCATGAGCCAATCTACCGCTGTGTTAAATCCCATTATTTCCACGCGATCGATCAGCCTTTTCGCACCTTCCAAGCTCAGCATATAGGCATAAGTACACATGCCCACGTTTGCAGGAGGCTTAGGGATGATGATATTTTTTTTTATCGGGATACCGGGAAATACAATCAGGGCTTTTATGTCGGGTAGATCTACCCCCCCAAAGTAAAACAGCTCCCAATCCTGCGGCAAATGGGGAAGTTTAAAAGGCTTTAGAAAGACGCAGTCATCTTCAAACACAATGGTTTGCTCAATTTTGTGTGTCACGATGTGTTGCCAAATCCGGTAGTGACTCAAAGCACATCCCATCACCTTTTTGTGGTAAAAAAAGTTATTGCTGGCAAACAAGCGCTGCAGTTCCGGAGTGAGGCTTAAGTGTTGTCCATCTACCGCTTCCCAGCGCTCATAGGCGGGCACATGCGCCGCTTTAGCCGAAGCTTCAAAGTGGCGCCACCGATCGGGCCTTCTGGCTAGGTTGATCACGTAAATTTTGGGGGATGCCTCCTTTTTCGTC
>PLSG01000120.1 GCA_003164155.1 Parachlamydiaceae bacterium
ATAAAACATGCTTGATTAGCGGATGCCCCTCTGGAAGCTTAGGGTGATCAAAACCGTCTTTTTGGGTATGCTGCAAACCAATCTTTTCCATCACGCCTCTGGAACGCATGTTTTGCTCAGTTGTAAAGGAAACAATTTCTTTGAGATTCAGGGTTTCAAAACCATATTCTAAAACAGCCTTAGCACCTTCCGTGGCGTATCCTTTATTCCAGAACTCATAAGCTAATCTCCAACCGACCTCGATAGCCGGAGTGAAATGAGCTGCGAAACTCACTGGGTTCAAACCAATAAAGCCAATAAAATCCGCCACCTGGGGGATGGTGACAGCCCAAAGTCCCCACCCTTGTTCATTCATGGCGGTGCTAATTCTTTTGGCAAGCTGATCGCTGGCCTCACGCGTTAAGATCCCAGGAAAATACTCCATCACGCGAGGGTCCGCGTTTAATCGGGCAAATGGCTCAAAATCATCTTCGCGCCAAGGGCGTAGGATTAAACGTTCAGTTTTAATAGTGTGAATTATCGATTTGCTCATGCTGGCCTACCTCATAAAAAAACATGTTACCAACTAATTTGATATAAGTAAATATCAGCCTGTAATAAATCAAGAAATTGTAGAACACTTACCATCCGAAGTGCTTAGCTGTAAGCGTCTGATGTTTTTACCGCCTGCATAAGATTTCCCGAGCAGCTGAGCGCCAAGTTTTTTGGGCATAGAGCAATGCTTGATCGACTTTTGTTCCTGGGCCTTTGTAAATGCTACTTGAATCACATTGAAAAGCATCACCTAAATTATCCATCGAGCAGAGTGAAATTTGCGTATCCTCATTTAATCGCTCCTTTAGCCAGCTTATTAACGCCTTTGATACTGGTGCAGACTGTTTGGGCACTTGACTAAAAAATGATTCCACAGCCCCCTGTATGTGTTTCAATTGCGGATGAGGGAACATTTTCAACAGCCAGTTAAAGTCTTCTAAGGAAAGTATATCTTCGCACATCAAATATATTAAGCTAGCTGGAGTACTGGCGATATAGGTAAGCTGCGAAATTTCATCGCAACTCGGGGAGTCGTAAATTGCCCCCGCAGATGTCAGCGAACGCAGATGCATCACTAGCTCCTTGAATTTAGGCATTGCCGCAAAGGATCTCATCGCGCCCATGCGCAATTCCACGTGCGTTCTCAATTTACAAGCATGGCCGCTATAGTAATCAATGTAAAGCGGTTGACCTTGGGGGATATCCTCCAAAGCAATCACTAGCACTCTATCTTTCAAGCCCCTTGTGCAGGAAATAGACATAAACATGCAATTTGGAAAACTGTCGTTAATAAAGGCGGCATAGCCTTTGATTTTACTTGCATCTATCTGATCCAAGACGTATTCTGACTCTCTTTTAGCTTTAGTTTCACTTTGTTCGCTTTCTATATCTTGCCCCACATATTCACACACAATGCGCCCTTTGTGGAGATCTTGACCGGCATAGACACCCCATCCTATATCCCCGACGAGTTTCCCCTGATCATTATGGGATTGCTTTTGTAAACATAAAGTTGGTGACGCCGCCTGAAAAGCATCATATTGGGCTTTTATCCTTTTTTGCAAACATCCCTCAACAGGATAAACTGCCGGGGGCGCAACCCAATTCTTCAACAATGATTTTGGGGAAGTTACCATTTCTGCGCTAAATTGGGCTTTTGTAGCTGCGCGAAAATAGGTGGCATCCTTCTTAACCACCTGCATGGAAGCAGCATCCCAAAAATTAACGCTGGGAATTTCTAAGGGATGCACGAGATTCCATAAATCCGTGCATGTGCCGTCTAAGCAATTTCTAAGTGCAGAATTAGCGCCCTTTAAGAGTAAAGCATTTAAGATTGTACGGTTAGGATGCAGGGCGGCGTGATGTGCGGCTGTCCAACTGCGGAAATCCGGCTCATCGACATAGACACCGACTTCTAGCAGCTTAGTTACAACCCTCACATCTTGCATAATTGTCGCAATATGCAGAGGTGTCAAAGCAAAGGGGGTCATCTTGGAGGTGAGTGTTTTTATAGACATCACACAGGGTGTTGAGCTGGCTTCTTGCATCTCCAACCACTTTTTGCCTAGCTCTTCAGGAATATCGGCCACCTCCCAGATAATGGGTAAAGTAATTTTCTTAACTTCAAGTTCGTTCAAACATTCCTTGGCTGTACGTTCATTGCTGAGGGCTTCATCAATTTTTACTAAGGCCAAATCCGATGCACGATGATAAATAAGCAAGCTCAAAACATGAGAATGCCAGGTCACTTTAGAATCAAGCTGTAATAAATTAAAATGATTCTTTAAGTTAGAGTAGCCTACAGAGTAATCTGGGTGGGAATGTGAAGCGGTTAAAGACATGATTAACTCTCCTGAATTTATCTAAACATTAAATTTCATTACTAAGGCAATGTGGTGAAATTACAGCAGAAATGTAAACATGTGATATTCTATTTTCAATCTGTAGATTTCATTGCAAACAAACGCGTTTACTTTTTTGTTAATTATACACATCCACGCGATTTAAATCAACCTGCAATCATTTTTTTGTAAGCGTTTTATAGAAATGTCCGCTTTCCGTTTTTTAGAAATGTCCTCTTTTTAAAAAAATCAAACTTTGAGTATGTAGTAAAGGGGGTTGTGCCCCTTAAACTATATATCAAAATGATTTCTATGGGAGGACTGATAACTATGAGCAAGCTAGAAATTGAACGATTAAGAGTTCTTGAACGCGTGGCTAAGGATGAGCTTGGCCAAAAGAAAGCGGCAGAGCTGCTTAACTTGACATCGCGTCAAGTTAGAAGACTAGTTGGCGCGTACCGAATCAAGGAAGAATCTGGCATAATCTCTAAGAAAAGAGGGAAACCAAGCAATCATCAACTCTCTT
>PLSG01000351.1 GCA_003164155.1 Parachlamydiaceae bacterium
AAAATATCATCTCCATCTTGCTTGCCGCCTGCGCCACGCTGAGAGGCCAGACAGACAACCTCAGCGATATGCACACCCAAGAATGGGAAGAGCTGCTTAGCCAAGCTAACCCGCAAGATCTTGGGCTGGCGGTGCATTTTTATCACAATGTGATGCGCATGATCACATACTATCACGATGAGAAATACGAGTTGGTAGTAAACATCGCCACTAAGATGCAAGCGCACACCTATGAATTTGTGGGAAATCACCTGTGGACGGTGCATGATTTCTTTTGGGCCCTGGCCCTAGCGGCGCTTTGCTCTACCCCCCAAGGTAAAAAAGCCCACTTCCAAAGTCTGCGGCAACTGCAAAAGAAAATTCAAAAATGGGCCCAAGTATGCCCGGCAAATTTTAAACAAAAGGCTTTCTTGGTGTCGGCTGAAATGGCCCGTCTGTCGGGCAAATGGGCTGATGCTTTAACCCTATATGAAAAAGGCATTAGCGCCGCCAAAGAAGGTGAACAGCTCAACGATGAAGCATTGGGCAGTGAACTTGCCGCTAAATGCTGCTTGCAATTTGGCTATCCTCGCCTGGCTTCCCCTTACATGATCGATGCCTACAACACCTACTTGCGCTGGGGAGCTGGCGGCAAGAACGCTATGCTCAAAGAGCGCTATAAAGCCCTTTTACACGTTGTATTGGGAGAAAAGTCTATGGAGCCGATCCAAACGACTAAAACTGAAACGACCGCTGAATGGTTTACGACTTCGCCCACCCACGCTTCGACCTTTACCATCCTCTCTCCCAGCAGTGACTTTGATGTAAATTCCATTATTCAAGCTTCGCAAACTATTTCTGGAGAAATTGTCCTGGACAAGCTCTTAGCCAAACTCATGCATATCGTGATTGTCAATGCCGGAGCGGATAGAGCCATGCTCATCCTGTCAGAAAATGAGACTTTGATGGTGCGTGCGGAAATATCCATGGGGCAGCAAGATGCCAAGCTATATAAAGGCAAGACACTGGAAGAAAAACAAGAAGACCTATGCATAGCGGTGGTGAACTATGTGGCCAGAAGCCTGAGAGAGCTCTTGCTCAATAATGCCACCAATGAAGGCAACTTCATCAATGATCCCTTTATCCGCAAATACAATGTGCAGTCAGTACTTTCTATTCCCTTGGTGCATCAAGGCAAACTTACCGGGATCCTCTATTTAGAAAATCGGATCAGCCCCGATGCATTTACCCCCAATCGCCTGCGCATCCTGGCCATGCTCTCCTCGCAAATGGCCATATCTATAGAAAACGCCGTCTTCTATAGCCAGCTGGAAAAAAAAGTAGCCGAACGCACGGTTGAAATTAACCAAAAAAATAGGACCTTACAAGAAACCCTGCAAAAAGTTAAGGTGATGCAGGCGCAGCTGATTCAACAAGAGAAGATGGCATCGCTTGGCTCTTTAACTGCGGGCATTGCGCATGAAATCAAAAATCCGCTCAACTTCGTGATCAACTTCTCCAAATTGTCTTTAGCGCTCATCCAATTTTTTCAAAAAACTTGGGAGAAAGGCTTAAGCAATATCACAGAACAAGAATACAAGGAAATTCAAGCTTCTCTGCACACCTTGAAGGCAAATACAGACACGGTCTTCGCCCAAGGCAAAAAGGCTGACAGCATTCTCAAAAAAATGCTGGGGCATGCCAGTGGCAAGACCAGCGAATTTACCCTGGTGGATATTCATGCCGTGATCGACGAGTGCCTCTCCTTATTTTATCACGGCATGCTGGTGCAAGATGCGCATTTTGACATTGTGATTGAAAAAGAATACGATCCCCTGCTTGGCAAAGTGGAAATTGCCACCGAAGATATTAGCCGCGTATTTTTCAATCTGCTCAACAATGCGTATTATGCCCTATCGCAAAAAAAGAAAATATATGGCCAAGACTATATCCCCACTATTGCGATAAAGACGCATCTCATGGATAACCTGTATGAGATTCGCCTGCGCGACAATGGCATAGGCATACCCGATAACATAGCTCGCAAAATTTTTACTCCTTTTTTTACTACCAAACCCACCTCTATAGGAACCGGGCTAGGGCTTTCTTTAAGCCACAGCATTGTCGTCCAGCAGCATGGAGGCACCTTTAGCTTTCTGACAAAGGAGTCAGAGTTTACTGAGTTTGTCATCACACTTCCCCTGACGATCAACGNNATTTCCTGGCGGCTTTCGATGAGCTAGTTTCGATGAAATTTCAGCTATACAATGGCTTGTTTCTGACTTTGCCCTTTGCGAATCTGGCGGACTTGGGGATCAAACTGCCGGTATTTTCCGAAATGTGCCATACGGGATTGAGCCAAGGCTATAATCCGAAGGAAATCGTAGAGGCGTTTTTCAGAGAACTCACACATGCTGACGATACACCTAAAAGAATCTCGGTACTATTTCTTCTCCTGCAGCTCATAGAGCGGCAAATAGTNNTCTTGTTTGACGCCTTAGAGGATGCAGCTTTTTCTGAAACACACGACCTTTCAGGCCCTGGCACGATTGCCCACTTTACAAATCTAATTGCAGACTCCGAACTCATGCCGCAAGCCATAAAAATCATGCAAAATTACCACACGCGCATCGTGTTGACCGCCCATCCCACTCAATTTTACACCTCACAGGTTTTAGGCATCATCCAAGACATGGGAAAAGCCATCCAAAGCGGCAATTTGCACAACATCCGCGATCTGCTGCTTCAATTGGGAAAAACGCCTTTTCAAAACAACCAAAAACCCTCCCCTCTTTCCGAAGCCGAGAGCATCATCCACCACAAGGAAGAGGTTTTTTATGCAGCAGTTAAAAGCATCCAAGTAAATCTGTCTTCCACCTTCCCTTGCCATACTTTGCACAGCTCCCAGTTTTCCATACAGATTGAAATGGGATTTTGGCCGGGGGGCGACCGCGATGGCAATCCTTTTGTGACTACACCTGTGACACTCAGCGTGGCCAGCAAACTCAAAAGCAAAATTTTGCAGATCTATTTAAAGGAGCTGCTGCTGCTCAAGAAAAGGCTGACTTTCAAAGGCATAACCGAACGGCTGCATTCCATCGAAATGCGCTTATACAGCACATGGAATAAATCATTGCAAAAATCAGATGCCGTCCAACCAGAGAATGTCGCTGCCGCGACCTATTATCTTTCAGCTGCACAACTCATCAAAGATTTGGAAGGGCTGCATGCGATTTTGAAAAATGAGCATCAAAGCCTCTTCATCGACCAGTTGGAGGCTTTCATGGTGGCGGTGCGCACCTTTGGATTCCATTTTTCCAGCTTAGATCTTAGGCAAGATAGCCAGATATTGACGTCGGCGGTGGAACAAATCTTAAAACGGCTCTCCTCCACAGATGCTCTGCCCATCCTCATAGATGAAGAAAGCCTCTGGTATTCGGAGCTTGAGACGGAAGCTAAAATCCAGATTTTGGACCGCCTGCTGCAATCTCCTCTGCCTCCGCTCACTGATTTTGGCCGCGCGGGGGATCCTTTCCCTCTCGATGCTTTGGCCAAAGACACCTTGCAATCGCTCATCGCCATACCGCACATCCAAAGCCAAAATGGCGAAAAAGGACTGCATAGATATATCATCAGCAATACACATGGCTTGCACAATGTGCTCGAACTGATCCTCTTAGTGCGCTGGTCGGGATGGAAACAAAGAGAGATTCCCCTCGATATCGTGCCACTGTTCGAATCCATTCAAGACCTTGAAGATGCTCACAACAATATGCAAAGGCTATACGAGCATCCTCTCTACCGTCGGCACCTTGCCAGCCGCCATGAGCAGCAAACCGTTATGCTGGGATTTTCCGACAGCACCAAAGACGGCGGCTATATGATGGCCAACTGGATGATTTTTAAAGCTAAACAAAAAATCTCCGCCATCTCCGAAAAATCGGGCATCCGCGTGGTATTTTTTGATGGCCGTGGAGGGCCTCCGGCCAGAGGAGGGGGCAGCACGCATAAATTCTACCGAGCCATAGGCGGCAGTTTTGCCCAGCATGAAATCCACCTGACCATTCAAGGCCAAACCATCAGCTCCCAATTTGGCACGCTAGACTCTGCCAAATACAACATCGAACAGCTATTCACGGGAGGTCTAGAACACCATCTCTTCCCCAATGCTTTTAACCGCATAGCTGAAGAAGATGAGCATCTTTTCGAAGAACTTGCCATGCATAGCCATACGGCTTATCTTGAACTTAAGGAAGACCAGCTCTTCATCCCCTATCTCGAAACGTTTACCCCGCTAAATTTTTATGGGCAGCTCAATATCTCCAGCCGCCCCACCTCTCGCCGCTCTGCGGGTGGCTTAAACCTCAAAGATCTGC
>PLSG01000468.1 GCA_003164155.1 Parachlamydiaceae bacterium
AAAATTTAGTTTTAAAGCACGGTGCATCATAGATCAATCCTCTGTCTTGAATTTAGCAAAGCGCTATAGAAAAAAATTCTGTATTTATAGTACTTATAGTAATCTTGACACTTTTGGTTTAAATCAAGCTTCGAGATTTGCATTTCTCAAATGGCAAATTTCGCAAATCATGCAAATTTCAGAAGAAAAGGAAAGAATTGGTTTATGGGAGACCCTCTTATTTAACTTGGATAAATTTGATATTGAAAAGCCGGTCAAAGAGCAAACGGTAGTCTTAAATTTAGCTAAAGAATGTATCCAAATAGCCACTCTAACCAGGCACACGCTTTACAATATAGCCCATTTTGGATTAGATCAAGCGGCTAAGTTAGCCTTCCTCAATTGGCAACTCGATCAAATTGAGCAAATCTCAGATCTTAAAATGCGGACAGAGGGAACCTTCAGTTTATTATATCATCTAGATAAATTTGAATTTGACAGTCCCTCGAAAGATCAAAGCGCTGTTTTAAATTTAGCCATGCGGTTTGCTAAACTGAGTTATCGTGTGACTATTGAGAGCATAGCTGATTTTGGCTTAGATCAGGCTAGTAAGCGAGAATTTCTCACTTGGCTGATGGAGCAAATGGAGGAGTTTCCCGAAGCTTGGAAGAAGGAAGAATTGGGCAGGGCGTTACTATATTCCCTGGAAAGATTTATTACCGGTACTCCAGCCAAAGATCAATTGACTAACTTAAATTTGGCTAAGCAGTGCGCAAAGGTGTGTAAGGAGTATACCATTGAGAGAATAGCCCATTTTGGTATGGACCCCGCCACACAGCTAGAATTTCTCATTTGGCAGCTGGAACAAGCCGAGAAATTGGATGCTGCTGACCCGCAAAAATTGGATTGGCTGAAAGCTGCCTTAAATACTCTAAGGCAGTTCGGTATTGAAGATCAGGCAGTAGTAATGAATGTAATAAGGCATGTCCTCTTTTTGCATCCGAATATGCTGTATTATAGGATTAGTGAAAGCCATACGAAGAAGGTTATCTGGAGCTTTGCCACATGGTTAAAAGAAATGCATCTAGATGAGCTTCAGCGCGTTGAGCTTGTCAAAATCATGCTAAAGTATAATCCATCGTGGGTGGCGGCTCATTTGCCAGAGTTAGAGATCGAAGACCTAGCCACCTTGGTGGATTTGGCCAAACTAACGGCCAAAAAGGCGGGGCTTGAGCTCTCTGAGCACATTGGAAGCTATCCGATTAAAGATCAAGCGGCATTATTCCAGATTGCCAAAATCGCCCTAGAGGCAACCCCGCAAACTTTGATTTTTTTGCACAACTATAATTTAGCAAAGCCCGCCCTTTATGAATTGATGGAAGACGTCTTTATGGACTGTCCAGATACTAATATTAGACAAATATTCACCGGGAAATTATTGCCGCCGGAAATGCAACCTATCGCCGCCACTTTTTTCGAAGCATTAATGAAGCAATCCCTTCCGCACTTGTCTCCCCTCTCTCTTAAAGTCGAAGTCGATCCCATTAAGGCCGAGCAAAACACAAGGTGGGTGGAAATCCAAGCGATGCGTTTGCATATTCTCATAAAAAGGTATTCCAAAAAAAGCTTGGCGTTTTCCTCTGTCGATGAGTCCGCTTCTAAAGAAGCCAAAGCCGAAGGTTCCCTTGTAGAAATATCCAGTATGCCACCGGCATGCCACCTGTTTGCTATGCTTATTAAAGAGCTTAGTAAATTTCGCTCAGCCGAAAGAGAGGGCTTGTTCTGGATATTTCAAGGCTTTTTGGATGTGGAGCTAGGAACATTGTTTGATACGCATATATGTCGCAAACGCGGCAAGGGCAAGCTTCAACCTCCAGTTAAGCACGCCTTGGGGCCTACAGCCATAGCCACAGTGATAGGATGCGATGCGGCCACGCTTAAGGAATTTTCTGCGCTTATAGGAAAAATGCGCGCTTTCAAAGAAGGTGTGCATATGCGCAGTCTCGTAGCTTTTTTCACACAGCTTATGGAAAAAAAATTGCCTCAATCACAAGTAAACATGATTTTGGGTCAATTCATTAGGCATAGGGAAGCCGCGCATTTGCCTTTGTTGCGTTTGATGACTTTTTTTGTATATCTCAACAAAGAGGATATGCTGGCCCAGGCAGAATTGTTGAGCATGACCCAAATGCGAGAGATGTGCCAAAAATTGCTCATCGAAGCTTTTTCATGTGGTGAAACTGACTTTAGTGCATCTGGCAGCTTAGATAAGCTATGGGAAAAAGCCAAGGCTTCTTTTCGCAATGAGGATGCCCTTTTTGTCTATGCCGGAAAAATCTGTTCTTTGCCTACACCTGAGAAAGAAAAGTTACAACCTGTTTTTGCGCACTTTGTATCCGCTTGGCTGCACAACGAAGTGCCTGCCTTGCGAGCCAGCAGTCCTCATTTGAAACAAATAGGCATTGAGATGTGCAAACTTCCCGAAAATAAGGAAAGGGTTAGCTTATGGGAGCATACACTCAAACTATGGCAAGAAGATATGGCATTTGAATCTCTGACTACCCATTTGCCTACCAGCTCAAAAGAAACCTCGGCGCCATCCAAGCTATGGCATGTCATGTTGCAGAGAACTTTGCGGACAGATAGACATATCGACAATTGGGAGACAAGCTTGCCTATTTTAGCGCGTTTTCTATGTACAGAAAAAATTGACCGCGCGCCCGAAATACTTCTAGAGCTCGCAGACGACCGAGGAAATTTGGAAAACCAGCTCCAACAGCTATGTCTGATGCTATGTATGTCTCAGCATGCGGATAGTTTTCATAGTCTTTTTTCCCGTTTACAAGACTGTGTGGCAAAACTTGAGCAGCAGGCGTCAAAGTGGAGACAATGGCAATTGGACTTAAAAGACTTTGCCGCGAGTCTTATTGTCACTACACAAAAAAAAGATTTTTCTACTTGGAGGATCGGCCTTACTCAAGATGTCGGCGATATGATGTTGTTGGGGCATGAAACAGGGGGATGCCAAAATATCTATGGACAAGCAGCTCTTAATAAAAGTGCTTTGGCCTATGTGATCGATGGCAAAAATAAAGCTGTGGCTATCAAGGATTCTTCCGGTCGCATGCACGCCCGCGCCATTTTGCGTCTATTATACGATAAGAAAAAAGCTCAACCCATTTTATTTTTAGAAAGGCATTATTTGCACTTGGCCGATACCCGTTTATCTATTGCCCTCAATAGTTATGCCGTGCAGTATGCAGGTAGGCTTAAGCTGCCCCTACTTGTCGATTCCAAAATGCGTTTAGAAGAGGACTGCTTTGCCTATACATCCTACTCGGGACAGATCGATTCTTTGGGCAGCAACGCCCCTTTTGAATACTCAGATGCAGGTGGTGGCATGACCAATGGAAGCTTTTCCATCGCCGAATCCCACCTGCTAGCTTTACACCTCACTTAAAACAGTCTGGCTCAAGGAAGCAAAATAACAAGATATGTAGGATCGCGAGTGAAAGGGACCGGGCCTGGGCCGAAACGAACCGACCAATCCCGATCCCCCGCACTTCAAGAATAGTATTGATCCGCCGCATTGGGAAGATGCNNAGACCTCTCCATGTCTTTTTTTCCATCTAAAACTACAAATTCCAGAAAATAGCTTCATAAAATTCAAAAAATCATGTTTCCCGATTGCATTAATGGCCAATGGACCAATTAAATTTCGCATTCAAACAAAAAAGTAACTATTCACATCCCCCCTGCAGAACTGGCGGATCAGGGCAGGAAATCGGAAATTCGGGCACGGGCACGGGCACGTTCACGAAAATGTGGTGTAGGGGAAGGTTTATCGTACTGGAGAATTGCCATCGAG
>PLSG01000086.1 GCA_003164155.1 Parachlamydiaceae bacterium
GATAGAAAAGATGGGGAGGATAAGAAGATAAGCTTGGATTGAGCATTTGGTACCCCTGAGAACGTGTGTACTTGCGAAATTATTGGCTACATGGATAGGATAAGAAGATCGGGCTGCGAATTGTCAATTACAACGCAACTTCAAACGAGGTTTTGAATTGGATCAAAAAACCGAAATCATCATTGGTATTTCCTTCAATGTTATGAATGAGCTAGGGGTTGGATTTCTCGAATCTGTTTACCATCAATCTCTTGCTATAGCTCTAAGCCAAGAAGGCTTGGAAGTGCAATCTGAGGTTTTAATGCCGGTATCTTTTCGCGGATTTAATGTAGGAAATTTCAAAGCAGATCTGATTATCGATAACGAGATCATCATAGAAATAAAAGCTGTTGATAAAATCGTCAGCACACACAAAATACAAATTATTAACTACCTAAAAGCCACAGGATTAACGACTGGCCTTGTCATAAATTTCGGTAATCCGACGGTTCAAATAGCCCGTGCATTTAATCCAAAATTACAGAGCTCATTATTTCCATACAGTAAAACCACTCCCCTTTCCTCTCCTATCCTCCCCATCTTTTCTATCTTCCCTAATCCTGTAAAATTTCCACCTTAAGTTCGCATGTTAAATCCCTCCACAACTATACTATCAAGCACCCCTATCAGACACCTAAGCGGGCGTTGACTAATAAGAAAAAGGAGATTACACTGAGCACTTAAATATAAGCATTTATATTAGATTATTAAGATAGAGAAGAGGTGCGCAATGTGTGGAATTTTGGGGATTATTTCAAAAGAAAATGTCGTTCCAGGACTATTGGAAGGACTGAAACGCCTCGAGTATCGAGGCTATGATTCGACGGGTTTAGCTATTCTCAACGAACAGGTAAGCCGTTGGAGATGTGTGGGGGGAATTGCTGGATTGGAAAGTGCCGTGCACAAAGCAGAACCTGTGAGTACTATAGGCATAGGCCATACCCGCTGGGNNCATAACGGCATCATTGAAAATTACGAAGTTTTGCGCGACCAGCTACGCGGACGAGGGTATGTGTTTGAATCGACCTGCGACAGCGAAGTCATCGTGCATCTAATCCACTATTACTGCATTAAAGGGCAAAACCTGCTGGAAGCTACCCGCAATACAGTCCAAGAGCTGATGGGCGTTTATGCGATTGCCGTGATGTCTTTGCGTTTTCCCGATAAGCTCATCTGTGTGCAGCAAGGATGCCCTATGGCCATAGGCTTGGGCGAAAATGAAAACTTCATCTCCTCTGATTTTTCCGCTATGCCCTCAAATACCCGTCAAGTGCTTTTTCTCGAAGAGGGAGACATTGCCGAAGTTACCCAGCACGACTACCGCATTTTTGATGCTTCAAACAGACCTATAGAGAGGACGAAGCACACTTATGATCCTTCCTCGACATTGGTGCAGTTGGGCCCCTACAAACACTACATGCAAAAGGAAATTCAAGAGCAGCCCAAAGCCATTTCTGATACCATTGAAAATATCTTGGATGTGGGCTTTTCACCGCAGCTTTTTGGTACGGACACGGATTGGCTGGGCGATGTCGAAGCTGTGCAGATTCTGGCTTGCGGCAGCAGCTACTTTGCGGGACTCGTTGCACGCCAGTGGATCGAAGCTATAGCGCGCATCCCTTGCGCCGTGGAAATCGCCAGTGAGTATCGCTATCGCCATGCCTATGCCAACCCCAAGCAGCTAATCATCACTATTTCGCAAAGCGGCGAGACCATTGACACTCTAGAAGCACTTAAGCATGCCAAAGCCATGGGGCACGAGCGCACGCTCTCTATCTGCAATGTGCGCAATAGCGCCATACCCAGAGCTTCGAGGCTGGTATTTTACACTCGCGCCGGCACGGAAATTGGCGTAGCCTCTACCAAGGCTTTCACCACCCAACTGGTAGCCCTGTTTGCCTTCACTATCACGCTCGCTAAGTTAAAAGGGCGCATAACCCCTGGCCAAGAAGATGAATTTTTAGAAGCTTTAAGGTATCTGCCAGTCAATGTCCAGCATGCCCTCAACTTAGATCCCCAGATCCAAATATGGGCCGAATATTTTGCAGGCAAAGAGCACGCCCTCTACCTTGGCCGCGATGTGCACTATCCGATTGCTTTAGAGGGGGCCTTAAAACTTAAGGAGATTTCCTATGTGCATGCCGAGGCCTATCAGGCTGGAGAGTTAAAGCACGGTCCGTTGGCGCTCGTAGATAAAAATATGCCAGTGGTGGTGATAGCCGATAACGACGCCTTGCTAAAAAAACTCAAATCCAATATGCAGGAAGTGCGCGCCCGCGGTGGCAAGTTATTCGTGGTAGCGGACTTGGATAGCCATTTTAATGATTCGGAAGGAGTGCAAATTATTCGGATGATGCGCCATGTAGGCATCCTATCCCCAGTGGTGCATGCCATACCCATGCAGCTTTTGGCTTATCATACCGCTCTGCAAAAAGGCACCGACGTAGATAAACCGCGCAACCTAGCTAAATCTTTGACCGTCGAATAAGGGAATAGCCCCTTAAGGAACTGGCGGATCAGGGCAGGAAATCGGAAATTCG
>PLSG01000267.1 GCA_003164155.1 Parachlamydiaceae bacterium
TTTCACCGCTTTAATAGAAAGGCTTGAGCATCAAGTTACCTTTAGCTTCCCAGCAGAAGCGAATCAGAAAGCAAAATGGCAAATCCATGACATGCTGATCTACCTATACTTAAAAATAGGCTCTATGTCTGCTTTTAACAAGGCATGCCAACTCTATGTGGCTAATCATGGAGGTTTATCTATGTGGTCGACTGCTGTGGAAATCATCAATACTTATTTACATCTTCGCATACTNNTACTAAAAATTAATGTTTGCCAAAATCACAAAAATGAGCCCTTTACACTGTTTCTCAATTTAGTCATTACCACTTTGCGCGAGCAAAGACACTTCATTGGCACTTATACCTCTATAGCCGAACTCTTGCATATCATGAAAATGCTATCATCAAAAAAACAAGCTTTAAACACCTCTCTTCCGCCTCATTCTCTCGGCCACTCCGAAGAAAAATTCGCCGAAAATACTCACACTTTTCCGAGGGAAGCTGGAATTGCTGTAGAAGAAAAAGGCTGCCATTCACAAGAAATACAGCCCAGCATAGCGCAGAAAGTGCTAAAAGGTGCTGGGTTAGCAGGAACCTTAATCGTAGAAGGTATTCTGCGCGCCCATATCGGCATGGCCTCTCGTGTACGCTACGGTCCCAACCTACAATCTCCTCCCATAGAATCTCTTTGGAGATCCCGCATAATTGGATCAACCGCGCAATTAATTTTTTCTGGAAGCGCTAGAGGATATTTAACGGGAGGAAAAAAAGCAGCCCTGGCAAATCTATACACAAATGCCGCTACAGCACTAGCTACGGGTATATTTATGAGAGCAGCGGGCATATTTATGAGAGGAATCACAAATCACATTCCATCGGATGCTGAATTTGGAATTCATACACTGCTTAAAATGGTTTGCCATGGAATGGCCCCTCTATGNNTTTTTAGCGAATCAAGTTTCCTCAGAAGTCTTCAACAGTTCTTTGATGGCCTTCTTAATGGATGTCTTTGCTAATAACATCTGTGCCTCGGATTTAAATGACTATTACAATGATCAGATAAAAGACCCGGCTTTTTTGGATCGACATTGGGAGCTGTCGCCCGAAATACGCGCTTTGGCTTTAAACGGCACATTCGTCTTTGACTTTTTCACACAAGAGTATTTTGATTTTCCGTAAAAAATTAAGATATCTTGGCAGCGGTACTATACATTTTTTTGTGTTTCGGACTCCCTCGGACAGAGGAATATTGTAAATTTGAATTAAGACACAATCATTTCATTTGATAAGGACGCTTGACTTCGAAAGATCCATTCGTGATACCGCCACCAGCATCAGAATATTCGAAGGGCGCATTGCTACCCAAGGCAGCAATTGTGCCGTCATACTGGTCATCATCTGAATCACTTACAGCCGTGGTAGTTGTCAAAGGTAAACCCACCTGTTTAGCATACTCTATAGCATAGTTGTTCAATGCTATACTTAAAGAGGAGTCGCTCACACTCGCATAGTGCCTTTCAAGAAATAATACCGCCGTTTTATTGGCTTTATCGTAAAGAACCCGGAGAATGGCCCGGGCTTTAATCTTGCCCTGCTCATCTCGGATCACCACGGCGCTGTTTTTATGATCAATTACATAGGCTAAAGCGCATTTATTTAAAGCGGGCGTTCCGTCGATGGATTGACAGCCGGCGGTTTCTTTGGCCAGCAAAAGCATATCTACGGGATCTCTCGTGATGCCTATCTTCCATTTCGCGTAAGCATTTTCCTTGGGCAGCCTCAGCTTGGCTTCCCTGAGGGTTTTGGCAAAGCCCTCTATATCCCGGCTCCACTGTTCCCACCGTCCGCCCTCAAGCTTATACATCTGCTTCAAACCGCTTTGAAGTTCTGCTAATAAGCCTTCCATTTCCATAGCAGTTTTGGCAGTGCATAGCCTTAAGCAAATTCTATCTAATTCCTCCTCAGGAGCACTCACACGGCCTTCAGTCGATTCTTTGAGCAAAGCCGACGCATCAACACCCGCCAAATAGCGCTGCAATAAAGGAAATGTCTTTTCCCAGTTGGCTACATGTTTGTCCGTCACAAGTGTGGTTTGCAGCAGCTGTTGAAACTGCCAGGAAAAGGGCTTCTCTTCTGTTTTTTCAGCTGGAAGGCAGGCGCTTAAACTCTTTAGCGGGGGGAAATCTTCCCATTGCTTCTTAAAAGATTCCCATTTTTCTATGGCCTGCTTATCTTCTGAAGGTTCCCTCAGCAAGGCTTCGATACCTTTGAAATGGGGGCTTTCTGCCCTCAGGTTCCGCAGGGCTTGCGGACCTTTGGCAAAAGCGGTGACAAATTGCGCGAATGCTATTTTCATTTTTCCTTTTGCAGGCTGGGGCAGACTGTTAATTTTACCGGCATACACAAATAAGGCTTCGGGATAGCGCTCTTTTAGGGGGGTTTCTATGTGAGTGCTCCATAGATTACAAAAATCCTCTTTTGTCGCAAAATCTTCTTTCGCCAGGCCGAAAATTCCTACAATTTGCTGTTGAAGTATAGCGCGCAATTCTGCCAGCGAAAAAGAGCGGCTTTCAGCTATTTCGGCACCTTTGTCAAGATTTATCAGTGTGTTTATCAAACGCACGCGCTCCATTATTCTCTGCTCTTTGAAGAATAGTTTGTTTAGTATAGTCTCTTTAATTTCAGAGGAGTTGTCGGTATTTGCCAATTTAATAATTTCTGCCTCCTTTATGGGGTAGGGCACCTTTTCCTTATCTTTGGAAGCCCCATTTTTTACAGCCATGAATTCACGCACTAATACAGCGCTTTCCTGCTTGATTTTTTGGATGTGCATTTTTTGTTCTATCGTTTTGACTGCTCTTTCATCTGTCTGTCTACTGGGCAGTTTTTTTAACAATCTATGAATATCCTCACCGTGCTCCACCAGCTGATTGACCAATATGTTTTTCTTTTGATCGGGGGTAAGATTTGCATTTGAGAGATTGAGCAAAGTGACAGCTAACTGGCGCATGGTAGGCCCTTCATTCAAGCGCGAGATTTTCTTGACTTGCCAGGCAAAACTGAGCATTGCGCCAGCATCTTGGCTGCTCGCACAAGCCAGGGCCACAGGCAGATGATAGGGGGACACGGTGCCCAATTCCTTAAATAAATCCCCTATTTCAGGCTTTGCAAAAAATCCAAATAGCTTATTTGCCCAAGCAGTTCTCTCCTCTAGCGAACCTATGTGGATGAATTGCAGAAAAATTTCATCTTGCTTTTGCAGGGTTTCTTCGACAACCTTTTCAAGGCTCTCAACGGTGGGCGTTTCCCCCTTTCTCAAAGCTTCAATTTTTTTCTTCTCTACATAGATATGCACTAAACAGGCATAGCGCAATTGCTGGGATTCTACCCACTCCGTCGAGCGTGCCCTTAAGGACGGATCGGGGGTTTTAGCAACTTCCTCCCACGTGCCTTTCAAATAGCTGCGAAATTTGGACAAACTGGGCATGTCGAAATCCGTCCCACAGATTTTTTTTATGTAAGCAATACACGTCTCCAATTTTAAGACAGGAGTATGTACTAGACCTAAGGCTACGATTTCTAATAGGCTATTTTGATCCTTAATGCCGTATTCTTTAAGATGATCCAAGGTGCTTAAGCCAGAACTTTGGACAGCTATTTTGGCTATCTCTACCAATTCCGTTTGGCTGGTAATGCCATAGTTACCAATGTATTTTGAAGTATTCTCTCCGTCTTGCTTAGCAGCTATTTTAGCTATCTCTACTAATTCTGCTTGGCTGGTAATGCCATAGTTACCAATGTATTTTGAAACAATCTCACCATTTTGCTTAGCATCTATTTT
>PLSG01000335.1 GCA_003164155.1 Parachlamydiaceae bacterium
TTTGTTTAATGTCGAAGGATTTGCCTACAGTTGTATTGACAGAGATATTTCATTTTTTACCATTAAAAGACCTTTCTGCGGTGACTCAGACTTATCGTTTCTTAGGCAATGCGTTAAACTTTTGTCATGTGAAGCAAATTTTCTATAGGGATTCTCCTGTACCTTGCCACATTTTCTTATCGAGATTGCCTTCAAATACTAACCGCTTGCCTTTTGTCCTTCCATTGGAATCTGATGCATCTTCCCTTTTTTTACCCCTTCTCAAAGAAGAAATCAAAGCAAAATTAGAAGAAATATTAGGTGACCATAAAAAGCACACCCCGATACCAGAATTTCTAAACTTGGAAATAAGATCTAACACTATGATTTTTTCTAAAGGCAAGGAGTTTTGTTTTCAAATCGACATGAAAAGATCTAGTTTGACTGACTTAATGTGGTTATGCAATGAAATAATAGATGTGCAGCATATTTTTAATGAGAGTACTTTAATAGTCGGATATGAGAAGATCTTCAGGGAAATCAACGAGCGTTTACCCCACACATTATTTAGCGATCTTAACGAAACAACAAAAAACCTACTTTGCATTTCTTCGAAATCAAAAGTATTTAAAACTCTCCCCTTGTCTTATCTCGCAAATATATTTTTGCTTTTAGAAAAAAATCAAATTGCAAATGAAATTATTGATTCGAATCAAGATACGCTTGAAACTTCACTATTGATAAATATATTGTCAAAAGCAACTGAAGAGAAGGATAAATTAGATGCACATTTATTACTGAAACTATCAAAATGTACGCTGAAAATCGTTTGTAGGGCATCATCCCCTGGTTATGACTACAATTCAATGTTATGTCTAATTGCAGAACGCTTTAGTTGTCTAAACATAAAAGATGTGTGGTTTTTGAGAACGTTGAAAAAGAAGATTTGTGAGTTTGATTTATGGGATGAAAACGGAACATTGAGTAATAAAAACAGCAATATGCCGACGTACTGTTATTTCATAAACTTTTTTTCTAAGTTCAAGTTTTCGTGTGCAAGTATTATAGATAATACGATAAACAAATTTGAGCAGACCCTTGAAGTGAAAAAGAAGGCTCTGGAAGATAAGAAGAAGACCCTTGATCAAATGAAGGCGGGACCACAGGTTTTAACCGCAGTCAATCTGCTTGTTTGGGCATGTGTAAAAGCTGATTATTTTCCCCCTAAAATGCACAAATTAATAAATGATATGTTAGAAGACGAAGAGGAGTTTGGTTATGAATTCATTTATACTAGTAAATTGAATGTGGGTGAGATCGTAGAGGCATTTATAAAATTAGGAGTCTCAAATCCGAAAATCGCACAGTATTTAAAAGGGCTTAAGAACCGTGATTATTGGTATACACAGTTAAATATGTTTGATATTGCAAATGCTTTGAGATTAACAGGCACATTTAATGCGGATTTTTTCATTGACTTGAAAAAATTAGTTGAATATTCAATTGATGACCTTGAGCATGATGAACTGATTTTGATTTTGCAAGCTTTTTTTCACTTTGATGATCATTTGGCTGATTTGAATAAACCATTAAATTATTTAGTTAAAAAACTCATTAAAGAAGGTAAACTTGCCGAAGCAGAAAAGATGTTTCGCTCTCAGATAAAAGCTAGTTTATCTAGCTCTTCTTCCTCCTCCAGCTCATCATCATCCTCTTCTTCATCATGAAGTAAGAGTGGATCTTTGCATGGTTAAAATGCTCTGGACAATAAGTACATTTCTCTTTATTAAGGTGTACTAACCTATGCAACCGCCATAGCCAAAAAAGGGAGAGTGTTTATGCCTTCCACAACTGCACTTAACAGCCCTGCGCCCGCCCCTGCCACTAATCAGATGGGAAAAGCCCCTGCTCTCAATCCCCCAAAAACTACACCTACTAGTAGTGCCCCAGTGGCGGGCAAAGTAGTCACGCATTGGTCTCAAACCGCCATAACCTTGGGAGGGGTAGTGGGCACAATCATTGCCATCTCAGCGCTGGTGCTCAAACAGTATGCATTGGCTTTCACGGGAGGATTGTTGAGTCTCACGAGCATGGTAGCTGTGCATTTTCTCAGGGTATTCATGACCTCCAAAGATATTCAAAGTGATACTGCGCAATTGGCGGCAAAAGTACAGGCGCTCTCCACGACGACGGCAGCCCTCCAAAAGGATAACCAAACCTTAACTGTACTCAAAGATAGCCTTGCACAGCAAGTGAGTAAAGCCCAGGCGCTTACTAGTGCGACGGCTAGCGATTTAAAAGAAAAAACAGCCGGCCTCCAAATAGCTACCCAGAAGTTGCAAGTAGTAGGTGAACAGCTAGCTAAACTGCAGACAGTTTGTCAAGATATGCAAGCTTCTGCCAAGCCCTTGCAATCGTCTGTAGATCAATTCAAACTGGAAAACGCCGCTCTCACAAGCTCAAATACACAACTAAATGCCAGAGTCGCTGAAATCGAAAGTCTGAATGCCCAACTCAAAAAAGAAGCTGAAGAATTAAAAATTCACAATTTAGAATTTGACAAGCAGAATAAGGATTTGCTCAAAAGCATCGAGCTATTAAAATCCATCAGCGCAGCAAGTTCGCGGAAATTGCCAGAGGATGGAGGTAGCCATGTGCATGCGGGCGAAGCCGCATTGGAGAAAGACATTGAAGTTTCCAAGAAAACAGCCGAAGAAGCTGCCCGAGAAGCTGAGCGCACAAAGAAATCTGTCGAAGAGGTGGATGAAATAGCCAAAACCTTAGCTGAGCTTAATCGCGTGATCAATCCATCGCGCAGCAAAGCAAAAACGGGTTTAGAGCAAAAATCTATTACTCCCTCGCCAGCCTGAACCATACTCACTGAAGTTACTAGCCACGCGGATTACTATGCAGCGTTTGCACATCGCCAATACGGATTTTGAATTTGAACTCAGCCGCACCACATCTTTGCCGTTAGAAGATGCTCTGGAACAACACCCTGTGTTTTTGCAGCTGCAGTTTCTCCCCATGCTTTATGCCCAAGTAGGCGAAGGAGTAGCAGTTACGGCTTTGCCAGAGGAGGCATTTTATGAGCACTTGCTCTCCTTGGGGTTGTGGAGCAGCCGCGCGGACATGCCCAAGCTGGTGCTGCTGCATCAACCTCTGTTGAATGCCGTCGAACAACTCTTGCCCTGGGGGAGATCGCCGCAGGTGGCGATGTGGGCAAACCGGCAGAGTATACCTTTTAGCCTGCCTGCTTGGGAAACCACTTGCCAAGTCAATAGCAAGCAGTATTCCTTCAATTGTGCGCCTAAGCTGCCACATGCCCGTTTGTTATGGAATGAAGGTGAATTAGCCGACTGGCTGCAGCAAGGCTGCTTCGACAAGGTGTTGAAGCAATGCTATGGGTTTTCAGGCAGAGGCCACCGTATTATCCCCCAGGAATTCCCTTTAACACCCACGGCTATCAAAGCCATTCAAACCTTTTGTCAGGCAGAATGGAGCCGGTGCCGCCCGATCATCGCCGAACCTTGGGTAAGCCGCCTCTTTGATTTTAGTACGCAGTGGTATGTGGAAGAGCACAGTGAAGGGGAGATGGGAAATGGAGGGCAAACCAGCCCAGTGAGATTATTGGGGGCTACGGTCATCAAAAACAATGCGCGGGGAGCATATGAAAGCACATTGTGCGGTGAGGAAAAGGAAATTTTCCAAGAATACTATCCTTTTCTAGAACAGCATAAGGCTGTGGCTCACGTCATTTTAAAAGCTTTGCGGCAAGAGGGTTTTTTTGGACACGTGGGGATTGATGCCCTAATCTACAAAGACCTGTATAACCCGTCAATGGCGCTGCTACACCCCATAGTGGAAATTAATGCTCGCCAAACCATGTCGCTGGCTGCGTTGATGTTTCGCCATAAATGGTTTCCCCAAAAAAAAATAGCCTTCTCATTTTCTGCGCCTCAGCCGCACTTAATTCCCCTTTTGCCCACAACGCTTGCTGGAAAAAAAGGCACTCTTATCAACTTTACTAAACAACTATATCTCGATCTGGATCCTCGCTAAACGCAGCTATTCAGGGAAAATGCGGCGTCCTGTCTCAATGGCATTAATTTAATGTAAGTTGCTGTAATTGTGATGTTTGCAAATTATCTTGCGCGGGTTACAAAAAAAATCAAAACAAAAACATGCAGACGTCAAAAATGAGAAATTTTTGGCTGTTTTTCTTGATAAGCTGAGCATCACGCAGCTGCCTTCCTTGCATTGGGGTGTGGCTTGCAATTTTGCATTTTGAACCGCACGCAGGATTATCTCTTTGTTCGGGTTCAAAATGCAAAATAACAAGCCNNGATTATCTTTTTGCTTGCGTTCAAAACACAAAACCACAAGTCAGACTCCAATGCAAGGGGGTTTATACAGACCATATGTATACTCTTAAAATCCTTTTTCTGTTTGTGTCCTTTGCGTGCTTATGTGTTTTATTATTGAAAAATTTTAAAATTCGCGGTCCAGGGAGAAGGTTCGATCGGAGAAGGAAATTTAAAAAAAACATTGAAAAAAAAGCTTATTCTGTATTAAAAAAAAAGTTGCTTGTTGCATTTAACGGCCTTTCTAGTATAAATTTTCGGTCTCGCAATCGCGATCGAGCCATGAAAAAACATAATACACATACCATGCCTTGCGCTATTCAAGGTGGCCGTTTCAAAAGAAATCGCCCATCAATAAAAGCCGCGAGGTATATAAATCAAGGGATAAAACTAATGGAACTGCTGAAGATCAAGGGGGGGAATCCCTTAAGAGGAACAGTGAAGAACTCAGGTGCCAAAAACGCCATTACCAAGCTGCTGGTAGCCTCTTTGCTTTCCGATAAAAAATGTGTTTTCTACAATGTTCCCAATATTGGCGATGTGGAGATCACCGTGGCGCTTTGTCGGGAAATTGGCGCCGATATTAAATGGGATCGCGAAGCCGGTGTGCTGGAAATCATCACTAAAGAGCTTAAGACATCCTACGTCCCGCAGCGCTTTTCAGGGGCCAACCGCATCCCCATACTCATGATTGGAGCCCTTTTGGGACGCACCGACGAAGATATCATTGTGCCTACCGTCGGAGGATGTCCCATCGGCAGCCGTTCGGTTGATTTTCACATTGAGGCCCTGCAAAGGCTAGTGGCCACCATTGAATACAGGGAAATGAAGAAAGAAGGGGCCTATTTTGCGCATGCCCACAATGGGCTTAAA
>PLSG01000102.1 GCA_003164155.1 Parachlamydiaceae bacterium
TTCGGGGGTGAATAAAATGATTTTACCCCTAATTTTAAGATTTACAGTGTACTAGCTTAAATTTAGGCCATTTGCTTTTTGGCGGCCATTTAGATCTTTCACGGCTCTTTTGGGAGATCTGACTAGTTGCGTTTTATGTCGATTACTGCATAAATTATTGCTCACAATTGCCATAATCAGGTAAAATGTTAACATAGTTTATATTAAAATCTCATATTTATCGAGAATATGAGAGACAGAGTAACTTTGAGTAAGGAGCTAAGCATCATGGCTAAGTTGATTTTTGAGAACAATGAAGAGGAAATAGAACTAGAAGATGGATCGCCTTTAGCGCAGTCATGCGAAGAAGCCGGCGTACCATTTGCATGCACCGAAGGTGTATGCGGAACGTGTGTGATAGAGATTGTGAGCGGTAAAGAAAATCTTTCCCCTCCCACGCAAGAAGAGGAAGATTTCCTTGGTGAAGGCACATGTGATGAAAGACTGGCCTGCCAATGTAAAATAAAAAAAGGCACTGTAAAAATTAGATTCTAAACACCTTTATTCAGGATGTCGCCAAATGTCATGTCAACAAAAAAAAACCAGCCCTAGCCCAGCTTCAAATGCCAGCTCGTGCTGTTCCTCGGCTTCGGCCAGCCCTGCGCCTTCAGCTTGCTGCAGTACTGCCTCTAAGCCTAGCTCCAGCTCCTGCTGCAGCTCTAATGCCGAGCAAACGAACAGCCCTAACGGCAATAGCCAAGCCAAAGTCGTTATCCATCCCGAAATGACTATCTCAGAAATATTATCGCTGTTCCCCAATAAAGCGCAAAAGCTTTCCTACGCCATCACCAGCGCTGGATTGCACTGTGTGGGCTGCAACGCCGCCACCTGGGAAACTTTAGAAGTGGGCATGCTCAGCCATGGTAAAACGCAAAACGAAATCTCTGGACTGGTCAAAAAACTCAATGCACTTTTAGACGAAGCCGTAGACCTTTCAACCATCAGCATGACCCAACGGGCCACCGTGAAATTCATGCATATCTTGGCTGAAGAAGGCAAGCAAGGCTGGGGACTGCGCTTTTCAGAAGAAGTAGCTGGATGCAGCGGCCTCGAATATATCCTCGACTATTCGGAAAAAGCCGATGCAGATGACGAGATTTTCATGTCACATGGCATTGAAATCCACGTTAAAAAAGCTCTAGTTAAGCGCTTGATGGGCTCTGAAATCGATTACATCGATGGCCTGCAAGGCTCTGGCTTTAAGATCAGCAACCCCAATGCGCGCTCATCTTGTGGTTGTGGATCATCTCACAACTATTATGATTAGACAAGTTGTTAGTCCTTGTAACCTAAATCCGGAGGAACCAGATTTAGGTTACAAGGACTAGCAAATGAAAGAAAGCGCCCTTCCCTATCCAACATATTCGTGAACGTGCCCGAATTTCNNTTCCGATTTCCTGCCCTGATCCAAACCCTCTCTGCCCTTGCTCACCAGAATTCTACTTCTCATTCTATTTTTTACTATCAAAATTTTTCCAGGCAGATTATATATGAAGAGTGTGTCCTAATCACCCGCATCAGCTTGGAGGTATTATGTCCGGTCTAGTTTCATGGATCCCTAATCCTTTTTCATATTTTAGCAGCCCAAAAAAAGAAGAATCAATATGGCTGGATCCGGTAGAAGCTATTACAGCCCTGGCAAAACTCAATTTTAGGCCAGTGGGCAGTAAACTGAGCTTCAGCGATCATGAAATTTGCATCGACCATCCACATATGGGACAAGGAACTAAACGTTGGTGGTATGTGTCAAGTCATGCTCAGCTGCACAACCTAGCAACCCCCCTTAAATATGCTGTGGAATGGCTGCAACCCCATAAAGATGCCGAAATATGTGCTTTATTTAAATTAGCCATCAAAGGTCTGGAAAACCTCATCCAAGCTTACCAAGTAGATGAGCCTGGAACTGCACTAATGCTCTCGACTTCGCACCAAAGTATTTTAACCTACGGCATAGCCGGAAATTTTGACGGTCTTGCGCAGGTCACAAAAAGATGCGCTAATTGGGAAGGAAATGTCTTTGCCGAAGCTAGTAAAAAACTTTGGCTAGCCAATAGAGCCGATCTCACTAGCATTCTGCGCGAGTTTGAAACTGCCTCAAAAAAACAGAGCGAAAAAGCCGATTTTGAAAGGCACATTACGGCTATCAATGCCACTAAAAGTGAAATTATTAAAAAAGTTAAAGCAGCTGTCGAAAATATGAGAGAAGGCAAAACGGGCTCGTCCTTCCCGTCAATGATGCCTGGAAGCAGCAGCAGCTCCAGCAGTTCGCCTTCGGAAAGTTCGAGCAGCAGTTCCAGTTCATCATACAGTAGCTCGAGCAGCAACAGTAGTAGTAGTAGTAGTAGTAGTAGTTCCAGCAGCTCGCCTTCGGGAAGTTCGAGCAGCAGTTCCTCTTCTCCTTCCTCCAGCAGTGCACCTACTTTAAACACCACAAGTAGTAGCAGAGAAAGTGCTCATTTTGAAGGCAATGATACTGAGGCCAATGTGCCAGAAAGCTTGCCATCTCCATCTTCCAGCGAAGAAGAGGGGGGCAAAGCGCACTTAGAAAAAACGGGACGGGCCATACATAAAGCTAAAGTCTTAGCACGGAGAAGAGAAAAGGAAAAGCTTGCCAGCCGCAAGCCGCTAATGTCGACTGCTAGCCATAGCAATTCATCGGAATGGAGTGCATCTCAAGGAAGCCCATCTGCAGCCAAGGGCGTAGCCAAGGACGCCGTCGAAGTGGAAAAGGACGAGGAACCTGTAGTAGTTACGCGCACAACTTCGAGCAAAAGCGAAGCCATAGCTACGCCTCGGCCAATACCAGCTAAGAAGGCACCTTCAGATGAATCCGAGGCACCACTCCTAGGAAACTCTCGATTGAGCATAGAAACTTCTAGTTCTCCATCTATAACAGATTTGCAA
Organism: Parachlamydiaceae bacterium; assembly: GCA_003164155.1. Taxonomy (GTDB): domain Bacteria; phylum Chlamydiota; class Chlamydiia; order Chlamydiales; family Parachlamydiaceae; genus BOG-1457. The sequence continues at coordinate 2,944 of PLSG01000102.1, forward strand.
TCCCCTCGACCTGGCGGACGGGCTGACACAGTTAGTTCTGCTCAAT
>PLSG01000138.1 GCA_003164155.1 Parachlamydiaceae bacterium
GACGGTGGTGATTAGCGGGTGCGAAATACTCACCTCATTATCGCGATAAGCCCCGATGATCAGCAAATACTTGTGCTGATTGTTAGTCAAAAACATCTCCAATAGCTTAAGCGAAGATAAATCAGCCCACTGCAAGTCATCCACAAAAATAGCCAGGGGATGACTCTTGTCTAAAAAAACTTCGATAAAATTTGAAATGACTAAGTTAAAGCGGTTTTCAGCTTGCTGACCTTCTAAATGTGGCACAGAGGGCTGCTCGCCAATGATCAGTTTGAGATCCGGTATGACGTCGATGACTATCTGTCCATTAGTTCCCAGAGCGTACATCAGCTTTTCTTGCCACTCTTTCAGCTTGAAGTCGCTTTCCGTTAGAATCTGTTGAATAAGGCTTTGAAATACCTGAATCAACGCGCTATAGGGGATGTCTTTTTTGTATTGGTCGAATTTACCAGTCAGAAAATAGCCTCTTTCATGCACGATGGGCTTTTGAATCTCAAGGTCACCCCTAACGAGTAAATGTCTGTGCGGTAATCAATGGGTCGATTCATCCGTCCCGTCTGCTCGGGAGAAATATAGGCAATGGTGCCTTCCAAAAGTGCTGGATTGACCATTTGTTGGATTTCGCGCGATAGTAAGGTTGAAATGCCAAAGTCAGTGATTTTGACCACCTCCGAATCGAGATTGATGATGATATTTGGGGGCTTAATGTCCTTATGAATAATTTGCTTATGGTGGATCTCTCCCAAGGCATGCGCCGCCTGCATGCCGATCTGCAAGGCCGATGCCAGATTCAGTTTCGTCTCGATCATCAATTTAGAGAGCGGAATCCCTCCAAAATCCTCCATCACTAGGGCTTGGAGATTTTGTGACATTTCCAAGGCATATGCTTTGACGATGCGCGGGGAATCTAACCTTTGCATGATCATAAACTCATGCTTAATCTGCGAAACCTGCTTCAAAGAGGGGTGCTCGCCTTTCAAAATCTTAAGAATCACGTGGACTTGGTCAGAAAGGCGTATACCCTCGCACACTCTTGTGTAACGCCCTTCATGTAGGAGTTTTCCTACTTTATAGTTGTCCATCAGCTATTCCTTAGAGTTTTTATATCAAGCCGACACTTTAACTGGATTTAAAGAACGTTGCTGAAATGACCTAGAGGCATATATCGCAGATATCGAAAAAACGACCTAAATCACTGGGTATAGAAAACCATAACAAAAAATTTAACTTTTTCCTAGTTAAAAAGTTGCTGATTAAAACGATCATATGGCACTTTGGTAAGGAAGTGTTCCATGACTCTTGGGGGAAATCAACTCAACGGGGTCTTGGTATAGTTAGTTTCGACGCACACAAATATTTTAGAAGCTATGGCTTGTGAGGGATGGGGAAAGGCGCCGCTGAAAATTTCACACATTTGACTTTTCAAGTTTTCTTGTCTGATTCACGACAGCGCTTCACTTGCCCTGGAAGGTGGGACTAACAACTTGGGTTATTAGGTGTTTGCTCTCTGTTTGCGTTTGCGGCCGCCGGGGACATCTTCGCCTTCTTTGGCGGTGGGCTGTCGGCTTTTATTCAAGTTTTCGATTTGTTTGCGCGCATACTCGCGCATCAGGCAGATCAGCTCCTCGATAGGGTAACTGGGTTTGTCTAACCCCTCTGGTGCGTTTTTTGGGATGATCCAGCCCAGTTGAGACAGGTCGATTTCCGCGGGAAAAAGCCTAGCTTCCAAGCGGTTTTTGTGAAATTGAGGATATGTAAAGGTGACATTAAATTCATTCGTTGAAAAGCGCACGGCCACAAGAAAAAAATCATCGAGGTAGTCGCAGATATTGGCAATCAGGGGTTCCATCAATTGGGTCGAACGCTCCAATTGGGCGAAAATTCCAGTTTTGGTGATGAAAGGGCGCTTTTCGGCAAGGCTTACAGAAGATACGTGCAGCACAAGGTTTTCGGCCACATCCGGGGAAACCACCACAAAGCAATTCAAATCAGCAGCCTTCTTAGCTACCTCGATGAGAGCTTGTGAGCACATGCTGATGAGCGATGGGTGGTAGCTGCCGACGGTAGTGCGGCAGATATCATTTCTTAGATTTTGCATGGCTTCTTCAGAAGCGCAGTGGGCTACTTTGCTCTCATGCCAGTGCTGCAGCATGCTGATTTGGCTGTCGACGCCTTCTAATGTATCGGAGAGCATCGAATTCAATATGTGCAAGCGCTCTTCCGTCGGCGCAGATTGTGGGCCGAGCTTCTCGAGCAATTGGCGCACATTGGCTATAGCCAATTTAACGTCGCCCATCTGCTGGATCTCTTCTAGTGTTGTTTCCAGGGCGTATTTGAAAGATATTTTGAATTGAAATTCCTTTAAGAAGTCGATGCTTTGCACTAATGAACTGGCAAAGACGGCATCTGTTGGCCTTAAACAAGGCGAAAAACTTTGCATATTTTGAACTACAGCAGATATGCGTTCGGCGTAACCTGTCCAGGCTGCGAGGTCGAGTCCTGAGTTGACTTCATGCACTGATTTGCTTTCCACCTCATTTTGAGGGTCGTAGCACACAAGTCCTATGGCCATGGCTTTGTAGGCCCTATAGTGGCCATAGCGCAGCATTTTCTCTATTTCCTCATTGCAGGTCTCTTTGACGTCCGTAATTCTTGTGCTCAGGGTCAAGCCAATGGGCAGGTCAAAGGCTACGTCTTGGCCGCACAGTTCGGCCTTTAAATTAAAGGGTGTTGGCTTAAGGGCATTGCAGATCAGCTTAAAAATGAGCGTGCGCGGGAAGCGCTGGCCGTGTGTGCTTCTTAAAATTGAGCCCAGCTGCAAGCCTTTGACTTGTTTGCCATCGTCAGAAATCAACGCAGGCGAAGGCCCTTCATGCATGACATTGTTAAAGCTGTAAGGTCCGTCGACATTCAAAATACAGGCGTTGAATTTTAAGGCCGTCAAGGTATTATGCATGAAGGCTTCGGCTATGAGCTCGCCAATTTCCTCATGCCTGGCAGCTGCATAGACCCGGCCGCCAGTTTTAGTGGATATCATCTGCAAGGTTTTTTGATAAGCTTCAGGCACACTGAGGGCAATGATGTTGAGGCGGTAGTTGTCCACATCGCTTTTGGCAATTTTTTCCATGGCAAAGCGCAGGTTTGCCAATGCCTCCGGCTTGACGGTACTATCTTCACAATCGGTGATCAGCAAGATGTTGGGGTTTATGGTGGTTTCTTGCTGTTTGAAGAAATAGAGGGAGCCAATCATGAGGGAATTGACCGCATCCATTATAGAGGTGCTGCCTTTGGTGGAGATGCTGTGCATCTGCTTTATTAATGCATCTTTGTGCTCGCCCACACGTTGTATGGGGATCAATACCTTGGGTTCATTGGAAAAAGTGATGAGGCCAAAATAGTCGTCGGCCCGCAGTTTCGCGATTTGATTTGTGATGCCCCTGACCGCCTGAGAAAGAACGGAGGGTCGTGGGGAAGCTCGGCTTTTCAGGTGGCTGCCAGAATCCATGCTGCTGCTGACATCCAAGGCGATCAGCAGGGCTTGGGGGATATGTTTGATGGCATCAAAAGGAGCTTCGCACATAATATCTAGCGCACCGATGATATTTGGTGCTAAGCCTGGGGAATCCGCCCTCACTTGCATAAAGGACCATTTATGCGAGATAATGAAAGGACTTTTGCTGCTGTTACAAAGAGGGACAAGCTTGAGCGGCTTTTTGAAGTTCTTGAGGAATTCCATGGCCACGGGGTCAAAGTCAGGCTCTTCTACCCTTGGGGCGGGGCCTTGGCAGGGGGTGATAAGGGGCGTGCGCGAGGGCATTGAAGCCATCTTTTCCAAGTCTTCAAAGTTCAACGCATCAATTTTTTGCAGGATGCGCTGGGCCAGCATGTTTGCTTTGCCGGCTTCGAGATCAAAGGCATGCACATCTGCGGTGAAGATTGCCTTTTCCAGTGCTCTTTGTTTTTTTTGATTTTGCTTGGCCATCTCCTCGGATGCACAGTCGGCAAAAACTACTGATTCCTGTCCGTGCCGATTGTAGGCTCTGGCTATTTCATCGCCCGTGCCGATGAAGCGTTTGCTCGAGGCAAAGATGCTTTGAAAGTCCCTGGCAGAAAAAGAGGGAAGCTGTGGAAAGTGCACATGCGCGGGAAATTTGAAGCTTTGCAGATATAACAGGCGAGGTGCGGCACTGTGCCCGGCAAGACGGCCGGTTGGGGCTGGCAAGTGCGGACCTTCAACTGCTTTCAGTGAGATGTCACAGGGGGAGGGCTCGGGCGGCAGGGGAGAGACGAGCAGGGGAGAGACGAGCAGAGGGAGTTGGTAGGGGCTGCTGTTGAGCGATGATGA
>PLSG01000369.1 GCA_003164155.1 Parachlamydiaceae bacterium
ATCCATCAATTTAATATTTACAGTGTGCTAGTGCTTTAAAATAAATCATTTCTTCTATCCTTCCCATCTTTTCCTATCCTGTCCATCTTGTAAAATTTTACAGGATGAGAAAGATAAGAAAGATGGGAAGGATAAGAAAATCTTATAATGAAATTATGAAAATAGCCGAAAATTCCTCCGAACGGAGGTGAATTAAATAAAACACGCCTTCAAAAAGCCCATCGAAATTGGTAAGATCCTAATGGGTTGAGGCCCCGTGCAGCATGCGCCAAGCTATGGACATCGACCATGAGCTCATCCACTCAGGGGCTATATCATTGCCGCCACTAAACCCATAGGTACGCGAACGCACGTGGCCATCCACTGAGACCGCTACGGCACAGATTTCGCTGCTATCGGCTTTGTCTTCTAGAGCATCAGAACAGCTCAGGGCGAGCAATACAACGCGTGCGCCATATTGCTGCGACAGCTGTTTAGCTGCCGCCTCGGCTAATTCCCGCAAAGCCAGGGTGGGACTCAAGCCGAGTGCCAAAACCATATCCGCCACACTGGAGTAGTGGAGGGAGGCTTTTAAAATTTTATCTCCCTGCCTTTGACTAAAGCGCGAGCTAATTATCGGCTCCATGCCAATCTCGGCAATCAGCAGCATGCTATTCTGCTGAAGCAGCGCGCGGCTTAGGGCCTGCTCAATGCTATCTCCATCAACTCCAAAGATATAATCCCCAATATTTTGGCGAAGCTCTGCTTCTGTCTGGGCGATCAGTGCGTCAGCTTCTGCAGGACTATCGGCTTTAGCCATGATGCGCACATCTATCTGACCGCTATGCGCTGCCAATCCCACTGTGGGATTGCTCCTTTCAAGTAACGGCTGACCGATCAATTCATCCAAGGCACTTTCGCCAATGCCGGCAACTTTGAGGATTTTTCCCTTGATGATCTTTCCGGCAAGTCCTAAGCGCAAGCGCAGATAAGGCACAACTTTTTCTATCAGCAGATATTTCATTTCCCGCGGCACGCCCGGCAAGCAAACCACAATTTTATCGTCTTGTTCTACGGCGAAAGAAGGCGCCGTCCCTACGGGATTTTCGATAATCACCGCGCCATCTGGCACAAAAGCTTGCCGACGGTTATTTTCGGTCATGGGTACGCGCAGCATTCTAAAACGCTCGACGACCTGCTCCAAGAGCTCAGGATGAAAGGTCAAGCCACGCTTGGTGGCCAAAGCCACGGCTTGCCTAGTCATATCGTCGATGGTGGGGCCAAGCCCTCCACAAGTGATGACCAATTGTGCTCGACTCAAGGCTCCAGTGATGGCTTGAGCGATGCGCTTTTCGTTATCGCCCACCGACGTGATGCAATAGAGGTTAACTCCCAGATCGCGCAAGGTGCGAGCAATAAATACCGAATTGGTATCGGTCAAATCACCCAGCAAGATTTCGGTACCAATAACGATAATTTCGGCATTTATCTCGGGCATTTGCAATCGAACTCCTCGTAATGACTTAATTGACGGCAGGGCTCTGGTAGATCTTAACAAGATTGTCCAATAAACTCAAGGCCGCCGGCTTTTCGCGTTGAAACGAATTGCGTCCGATGATCGATCCAAAACCGCCTCCATCGCGTATACCGCGAGCATCTTCGAAAATGCTCTCATCGTTTTCCTTGGCTCCTCCAGAAAATATCACGATACGGCGGCCGTTAAAGGCACTTTGCACCACATGCCTTACGCGTTGCTTTAATGTATCGCGCGGGATCTTCTGCGCTTCATAGACTTTGCGCGCTTCCTCTTGCTCCAGGTGGGCAGAGGGCAGCTTGGTCTTGATGATATGCGCCCCCATTTGCGCGGCGATCTGGGCAGCATAGGCAATGATATCTAAAGCTGTTTCCCCCTCCTTGCTCAAGCCGCCTCCACGAGGATAGGTCCATACGATTACGGCTAGACCAGCTGACTTGGCCTCCTTGGTCAATTCGCGCAATTGTTCGTATTGCAGACGTCTTTCCACTGTACCGGGATAAATAGTGTATCCAATCCCCACGCAACCCAGGCGGAGCGCATCTGCAACGGAGGCCGTCTGAGCTCCTAAAGGATCTTTCTCGGGATGCAGCACGTCGTGGCTATTGACCTTGAGGATCAAAGGAATTTCTCCGGCAAATTCAGCAGCGCCTGCTTCAAGAAATCCCAACAGGCTGGCATAGCCATTGAGCCCAGCGTCGATAGCCAATTGGAAATGATAGAGTGGATCATAAGCTGGGGGATTTGGAGCGAAGCTGCGCCCAGGGCCATGTTCGAAGCCTTGGTCTACAGGCAAAATAATCATCTTGCCGGTTCCCCCCAAGCGGCCATGGTTGAGCAAGCGCGCCAAGTTGGTCAAGACGCCTGGATTTTCCCCTTTATAACCATTGAGAATCTCACGCACGCGAGTAGTCATCATCATCCCCCCTTATATTTTTAATAATCCTGCACATTTACTAGCGATCTATATGTAGCAGATTTGCATTTTTATAGGCAATATCGCCCTGTTCACTTACACAGAGAGAATTTTAAACGCAAAGAAACACATAAAGNNGGAAAAGATGGGAAGGATGAGGAACAGAATAGGGGTTTAGGAAAAATGGCTATTCATTGACCGAAAGGGTGAATAAGGGCAAAATTAGAAAGTGGGAGAATGCAAGAAAGGCCCTTGCCAGGGGCACGAGCCTCGTAAAGACTGGATAGAGCAGACAGGAGTCTTAAGGCTAAGCTTCCTGGAGAGCTAAGCTCAACTTAGACTGACGAGCTCTTTGGATCTGGAACATAATGATGCCGAGGGTCATGCCTATCACTAAGGGCAGAACATACATAACGCTTGGAATCTTTAAAGCGCTATAGTAGATCAGCGCGGAACACGATCCAAAGCCCAAGACAGTCACCGCGAGCTGAGGATAATTGCGCTGTTTCAGGTAGGTCAAAAACACCGCCACAAGGGTCAGCACAAAAGCGATGATCACGCCAAGATTCGTCAAGGAGAACAGCACATCGAGATCTTGCACAAAGGTGATAAAGGCAAAGAAAACCACGCCGTGGGCCACTGCAGCATAGACGGGACGTTGGCTTTTATTTACCGTGGTCAAAAGCTTATCGCCCAAGATCAATTTCTTGCTAGCCAAGGAGTAAATGTTGGTTATATTGGCCATTGAAACGACCAAGATCGAGTTAGCCCAGCTGAACAATATAGCGCATGAAATCCCCACTTGCAAAGCCGAACCAACTGCCGGAGATAAACCCAAGAAGCGCGGAAACTCGATAGCGCCGTAAGTAGCCAAATTTTCTGGTCCCATGATGTAGAGCAAGCCCAGGTGGAAGAAAAAGTAGAGGGCCATGGTGGCAAAGAACCCCACCAAGATGACCGAAGCCACTTTCTGCGGTCCGCCTTTTAACAAGCCGCCAATGCTGCAGCAAGCTTCAGGACCCCAATAGGCGAAAATCACCGTCGAAACGGTCATGCCCAGGTTGCCCATGCCCTTGAGATCGAAGCTGAGGTCTGGATTAAAGTAAAACACCAAGAGGGCGATAACCATTACTATGGGGGTAATTTTAACCAAGGTAGCAATGCTTTGGATTTTGCTGATCTTTTCTACACCGATCAAATTGATCAGCGTATAGAGCACCACCAAGATCAAGTTAAAGGCCATGGGATACTGCTGAAAGAACTCTATGCCCGTATTGCTGACAAATCCATTGCGCAAGACCGTGGCTAGGGTAGCGGCCGTGCCCAAATAGCCCAAAAGGTAACCCCAATGCGCTACAAACCCAGCAAAGGGATTCATGGCCGAAGAGCAATAGTGATAAAATCCCCCTTCGCCAGGGAAAAGCTGGGCCGCTTTGGCCATGCACCAGATAACAGGAAAAAGCAACAGGCCTATTACAGGCCAACCGAGAAAACTTGTGCTGCCCGCAGAACCTGTCATCGGACCTACCGCAGCCATAATTCCCGCCCCAACCATGATGTTGATACTCATGAGCACGGCGGAAGAGAATGATATTTTGCCTTTTTCCTGCATGGACCCCTCTTATTTAAAAGCTTAAAATGTCTAATGTTATCTTGGGTAAAGCATCCTACCACAGGTTGCATTTACGTGTAAAACTTAAGTTTGCTTTAATTTTGAGCAATCCCGCTCAGCCCAACAACAACTCATAGAACAATGGTACAACATAAAGCTCATTTAATGCAATAATTATTACTAATTGCATTTAATTCAAAAACTTAAAACAAAAAAAGCTTAAACAACATTAACCAGTAGCACTCTTACAATTTACAAGATTATGCCTAATTTCCAGAAAATCGATTGCTTTATCGAGTTTAATGATGTTAGAAGTGTGAAAGCAAATGCGTGCATTAAGGGTAGGGTCTTATTATTGAACATTTCCTAAAGGAGGATTTTGATGCTTTCGCTTGCACAGAAAAAAAAAGGCATCGGCATAGAAGGCAATATTGCCATTCTAGCCATCACTTGCATAAGCGTGCATTTAGTCCTCCGCTATCTAACCTCCGATTTTCAAACATACGCCTTATACCCCCTATATATTGCTCTTGCCATAGGAGGAGGTATCTTAGTTTTCGACCTGGCATGCAAATTAGTGACTTTAAAATTCGGTTCCGATTTGCTAGCGGGAATNNTGGAAGAATATTTAGCAGGATCATTAGTGGTCTTAATGTTATCAGGTGGAGAGACTCTGGAAAATTACGCCATAAGAACTGCTTCTAGAATGCTCGAAATGCTCGCCAAGCGTGCCCCGACCACGGCTCATCTTAAGAAAAACGAGGTTATTGAAGACATACCAATAGAGAAAGTTGCTATTGGAGATACAATTTTAATCTTTCCCCATGAAATTTGCCCCGTGGATGGTGAAGTGATTGCGGGAAATGGCCAGATGGACGAAGCGTACCTGACAGGCGAACCTTTTCTCATCTCAAAAGCACCTGGTTCCGGCGTACTTTCTGGCGCCATCAATGGCGATGCCTCATTGACCATCCAGGCGACTAAATTAGCCCAAGACTCTCGTTACGCCAAGATCATGCAGGTCATGTCAGATTCGCAACAAAAGCGCCCCCGTATGCGCAGACTTGCCGATCAATTAGGAGCTTGGTATACCCCGCTGGCCATTATCATCGCCATTTCAGCATGGCTGATCAGCGGCGAGGCTATCCGTTTTTTGGCGGTCCTGGTGATCGCCACACCTTGTCCGCTATTAATTGCCATCCCCATAGCAATCATTGGATCTATTTCGTTATGCGCTAGACAAGGCATTCTGATCAAAAACCCCATTGTGCTTGAGCAAATAGATCAATGCCAAACTATGATTTTTGATAAGACAGGCACGCTCACCTACGGCAAGCCTTTCCTGACTGATCAGACGGTCTATAGCCAGCGCAATCCCATGGAGATTTTAAAACTAGTTGCTAGCATAGAAAGGTATTCCAAACACCCTTTGGCAAATGCTATTCTTGAAAAAGCCACCAAAGAAAACATCCAGCTGATCGATGCACAGGAAATAAGCGAACCCAAGGGAGCCGGACTTCAAGCTACGGTGGATGGACATAACGTCATCATCACCAGCCGCAAACAGCTTGACAAATTTGGTTTGGGAAAAGAAGCCGCTGTTTTGCCGCAGGGCGCAGGCCTTGAATGTGTGGTCCTGATCGATCATCAATTAGCGGCGCATTACCGCTTTAGGGATTCTCCACGCGATGACAGTGCCTCTTTCATACACCACTTAGTCCCCAAACATCGCTTTAAAAAAATCATGATTGTCTCAGGAGATCGCGAAGAAGAGGTAAAATATCTGGCTAACTCTGTCGGAATTACCGAAGTCTATGCAGGCCAAAGCCCTGAAGAAAAAGTCGCTATTGTAGTGAAAGAAACGCAGCAGGCAAAAACGGCTTATCTTGGAGATGGCATCAATG
>PLSG01000241.1 GCA_003164155.1 Parachlamydiaceae bacterium
CATTTGACCAAGTTGAGCCTTATCTCTAACTGTTGGGTTTCTAAGGCTGATAATAGGACGTGGGTCAACCGCTAATATGGGCTGACTAAGACCATACGCTGTATCTTGAATAATTCCTGCCATGATAAATTTCCTTATTAATAAGATTAATATTCAATGCCTATAGAATTATCATGGACTTGATGGCAATATAGTTAAATAAACATAGATATATAGGGAGATAACATGGAAGAGCAAAAAGTTATTTATGTAGAAATACCAGAAAGCCTGCACCATCTTATTAAGGAGCAGGCTTTGTTTAAGCACTTAACGATCAAGAAATATATCGTAGAGGCGATACTTGAACAGATGAAAAAAGATGCGCAATACCAATGATTAACTATAAACTATAAATTCACCTTCAGATTTAGGTGCATTCTTTTTTTCTTCAGCTTTCATAACTTTGTCAAGATTGTTTGCCTGTTTAAGCATTACAGGAACATCTTTTTTAACTGCTGCTTTTACAACATTACCATAATATTTTCGCATATTTGGGCTTCTCATGAGTGCCTCTATTGATTGTAACCCATAACGCGCACCTCCAGCAACTCCAAGCGCTCCCCAAGTAACTGGATGATGCCATCCTACTCCATGACCGATTAATAATGCTATAGTTCCCAAACCTAGTCTTGTTGCTGTAATATGTTTTTGCATAAAAGCATTAACCTTTGATGCATTTGTAAGTCCACCATGAACATCTTCAGCAATTTCATGAGCAACTTTAAAGGTTGGATTTCGTTTTCCATATTCATCGATCATTTTTTTAATTGTTGCATATTCACGGTTAAAGAATGTTTTTGCATTTGCTGGTATACCTTCATTTCTAATCTCATTAAGATTTGACTTTAACTTAATCAAATCCTCTATGTGTAACTCTTTTTTGTATTTAGGCTTTGCCTTAACTTGCGCTTTCGCTTCTTCTGCTGCTTCTCTCTGAACCTGTTTCTCTAAGTCTGCCATCTGTTTATGGATGCGCTTTACATCTTCTTTAGCCTCTTGAGCGGCTTTTTCTGCTGCCTTTGTTTTAAGTTTTTCAACTTCAACATCGGCTTTGTTTTTTGCTGTTGCTTCTTTTTTTAGTGCCGCTTCTGCCTTGGTCTGTTTAGACGCTTGCTCTTTAAGTGCTTTCGCTTGTTCTTTATGAGCATTTAAAGCCTGCTTTTGCATTTCCTTAGCATGCTTTACTTCCATCTTTGCAACACGTCCAGAAACGGGAACTTTCTTTGCTGGTTGTTCAACTGCGGAAACTTCCGCCGGTGTTGTTGTTTCTGCCTTTACTGGTATCTCTGGAACCGGTTCATTGTATGGAACCACCTTCATCTTACCGTTCTCATAGATAATGTTCTTCTTGCCTTCTGTAACTGCTTCGGATGGCGCTACTTTAATTGGTGTTGGTTCAGCGTATGGATTACCCGCTACTTCAAGCGTTATTGGCTTTGGAGCGACTTTTGGTTTAATCACATGGGTGCTAGGAGCCTGGAAAGGTTGCTCTTTGACTTTAACGGATTTGGCAACTTTTGCGCCTGCTTCTTCAGCCGGCAATTTAATATTATGCTCAATTCCTTCGAGTCTTTGCTCTATAAATTTATGACTTTTTGCTCCAGGTTCACCAGATTCTGATAGTTGTTTAGAATAACGCTCAAATAATGGCGTCAGTTTATTTTCAACATAAGGAGAAATCCCGTGTTCTAACCCTTTTTCGATAGCTGTATCTCTTGCCTTATAGATGCCTGCTTTTGTTGCGTTTAACTTTCCGGGTCCCATCATACCGACAGCAAGCATAGTAGCCATCTTAACAACCTCTTGCTCATCTTTGCTGCTACCAGTAGATTCAGCAAGCCATTTCACTGCATTACCTGCTCCAGACATACCCAATGCTCGAACTATTTTGGCACCTTTACCTAGACCGGGAATGGGAGTCATAAGAGAAATCAAATCAGAGACAACCTCATCGACTTTAGCTTCTGTTTCGTTTTTAGCCTTAAGTGTTCCTTCTGGTAAAAACTTCTCGGCGAGTCCTGTAACTTTACCACCAAGATCCTCAAGTGCTTCAGGATACTTAAACTCTTCTTCTTCTGGTAATCCAATTCCTCTACGAAGCAAATTAGATCCCTTAACACCAAGATTCATGGCGCCCATGCCTAATTTTGCTATATTTTCAGGCGTATTTATCAAAGTTTCAACAGCGCGAGCTCCAGTTCTGGCTAAATGCCGAGGTGTTTGCAATAATTGTTCACCAATCAGATCTTTAATTGAAGATCCCTTTGGTTGTTCAGGCTCTCCTGGATAGATCGTAAACTCACTGTTTGGATCAGGCATATTGTTTTGCATTATACCCTCTGCTCAATCCAATTTTTTCCATTACCAATATACCATTTACCATTTTGCTGGGCCTTGGTCCCCACTGGATAATTAGAGGCTGGAGCTTCAAGCGGACTTTTAAAAGTAGTTGGTTCGCCTTTTGGTGTATTAAAAGAACTCTTGTCGTATTCTTGATAATATTCTGGATATCTTTGTTGATGTTCTGCTAAAACTTTACCTTCAATATCTCTTGGAAATCTACCATTATTAGCCGACTTTATTTCATCTCTTATTTTCCCCATCCCTATACCAAGTTCATCAGCGTCCTTTATCTCTCCCTCTAAGATTTCTCTAATTGCTGATTCTTGCATATCCCTACTAGCTTTTCCTCTTTCAGTAAGTGCCATTTTAGCTTTACTCATGACACCGCCACCTTCTCTAGATTTTGCGGTGATTAAATTTGCTATGGCTTTATCAAATTGCCTGGTCTCTGGATTTGTAAGTTTTAATGGAACGTGTCCCTCAATCAATCCTGTGTATATTTTCCCAGTATTAAGTAGTCTTAAAGCTTTCGATGCTTCTTTTTTCTTTTCTACCGCATTATGAACATCAACAGAAATAGAATCGCTAAACTTTTTACCTTCTGCATAATTCTCTTTTTGTTCAGCC
>PLSG01000466.1 GCA_003164155.1 Parachlamydiaceae bacterium
TGCAAGGGTAATCAAGCGAAGCACGGTCAGCGGAAAATCCTTCATAATTCTTGAGGCGCGTCATCCACGTGCGACTATCAAAGCGCAATCCGGCCGTGAAATCTTCGAATAGCTCGCCTTGCCAGCCCAATGAAAATCCCACACCGGCTGAAGAATCATAACCGCGGTTGGTGACATATCCGGGAAATCCCGACCCTTCGGGAGTATCAAAATTTTGAAATCCCTCCACTTTGGCACGCTGCACGCCAATATTTATGCCTATGCCAATAGAATGGCAACGACTAAGCTTCATTGAAAAAATTGGAGAAATTACGAGTTGCACTAGTTCAGCACCGAGCCTAGTGGTACCGGCAAGAAAGACAGGTGAACTGTAGGTGGTTTTTATAAGAGGCGCTCTAGTGCCAAGTACGACACCAATCGACATTCTATCAGATAACATGTAATTGATGCCTAGTTCTCCACCAGGTAGTAGGGGGAATCGCGAGTTATTCCACTTTCCGTTTAAAACAGGATCAGCGTTGCCTTTGATTTCGGTGTTGCCAGTTTGGTGATATAAAAGTCCACTCACATCAAATCTATCGCCCACATCTACCATGCCGGCTGGGTTGTATAGACCAGCTTGAGAATCTTGCGGATATGCCACTCCCGTAAATCCCATGCCCAGCGCCGCCGAAGATGCCTGTGCTGAATTCATTGAAAAAAGGCTCAAAATAGCTAAGAAAGACGATGTCCTTAACAAAGGCGCTTTAACTAGGCGCCTGATTATCTGAAGCATTCATAACCTCCATGTAGCAAATCTTTAAATATTCTTAATGTATTTCTCAAATTCAAATTCTGCCAAATCCAGAGAGCAAAACGACCATGGTTCAAAAAAGTTCCAATAATTTAGTTNNAGAACCACGTAAAAAAGTCCTGCCCTTATGAAAAAATAAATTTTAAATTTACGATTTCAGCTGGCGTTTGTCAATGCCTATATAGTCCAAATACCTATCAGTTATAGCCTTTGCTGTTTTCATAGAGTTGTTTTGGAAATAACAACAAAAAAACAATTCTTTGTCTCTGAACCTGCGCTTTCGCATAATCTTCAAATGGAATATGATGAGGCCCGGCACATGTGTGAAATTGAGCCATGAGGCGTCGGCCTTCATCCTCATTGCCTGCAAGCCGGCCCTTAAGAAACGTATTCCCAGGACTGCCTATGTTATTTTGCACGATTAAAAGTTTGGAAGCTTTCGATACTGTGCCTGAAGGCTTCGACGGCATAGAGTTGCGCCTCGACTATCTGCCGGTAATTGACCTGGACGCGTTGCGCGCCGCCTTAGCTAAATGTCCCCTGCCGGTCATCTTGACTTTAAGAAAGGCTTCGCACGGCGGTCACTTTCGCGGCAGTGAAGACTCGCGACAAGCCCAAATTGCCCAGCTCTTTGCGCTAAATCCGACCTATTGCGATCTGGAATGGGACATGGATAGGGAATTCCTCCAGAAAATAGCGCAAGATCATCCGGAAGTAAAAATAATCTGCTCCTATCACAATTTTGAGGATACGCCAACTGACTTAGCGCATATTTTGAGCTCGATGTACTTTCCTGTGTTTTACGCTTACAAATTGGCCACCATGGCCCGCTCGACGCTCGACGCATTGCGCATGTGTGTGTTTATTCGCCAGCACTTTCGGCGCGACCAGAAGCTGAGCGGCATTTGCATGGGAGAGAAAGGGCAGATCACGCGCATCTTAGGGCCCGTTTGCGGCAATTTCATCGACTATGCGTCAGTAGATGAGCTAAGCTCGCTTGCGCCAGGACAGCTGAGCATTAGAGAGCTTGTCGACACATATAGGTATGGGCAATTAAACCCCCACACTTTGCTCTACGGTCTCATCGGATCTTCAGTTTCAAAAAGCCTCAGCCACTATGCGCACAATGCTGTGATGAAAGCTTTTCAAATGAATGCCGTATATGTCAAGATGGCTATCGAACCATCCGAGCTCTCCGAGTTTTTTGTCTTGGCCCAGAAGCTTTCATTTCGGGGCTTGAGTGTGACCATGCCTTTAAAGGAACTTGTGCTGCCTTTTCTGGATGAAATCGAGCCGGCTGCAAAAGAAATGGGATCGGTCAATACGCTGGCCTTCGAGGCCACAAAGCTGCGCGGATTTAATTCCGATGGCGGCGGCGCTTTAGATGCCATCGAGCAACATGGTGCGGTCAAAGCTAAAAAAGTAGTCATTTTAGGCGCCGGAGGGGCTGCTAAGGCCATCGCCTATGTAGCCAGGCAGCGCGGGGCAGAGATCAGCGTGCTCAATCGCACGCTCAGTAAAGCCCATGCCTTGGCCTGCCAGGTGGGCGGCAGTGCAAATGCTTTGGACAATTTCCATCAGCTGGCTGCCCACGGCTATGATGTGCTCGTCAACTGCACACCAGAGCCTCTGCCCATAGACCCTCAGCATATCTTAGCTGAGGCTATAGTCATGGATATCAAGACCTGGCCGCAAAAGGGCTCTTTAATCTCGCACGCACTGAGATTGGGCTGCAGAGTGGTACATGGACACGAAATGCTCATCAATCAAGCTGTGGTCCAGCAAGAAATCTGGATTAAGGATCCCGGACTTAAGTCAGCGCTTACGCATATTATTTCCAAAGAGGTCCTCGCGCATATT
>PLSG01000534.1 GCA_003164155.1 Parachlamydiaceae bacterium
GGAGAAACTTTCGGTCAATGAGTAGATCCTGTAAATTTTTCACAGGATGGGAAGGATAAGACAGAAGATGGGAAAGATGCGGAGAGGATAGGAGAAACGGTTGCAGTAGACAAAATTTTGGCCCAAAAGGTGAACATAGCCAGGAAAGACTATATGCTGATGCGCGAATCTCAGTAGATAGGAAAGACGTAAATAAACGCAAGTGTTCAGATACCCCCTCAGTTCTTCCGGGAAGGGTATCTGAACACTTACAAATGAAATTGAAACGAAAGAGGTGCTTTATGACAATTATTGAACAAATCAATCATGGCATTAAAGAAGCAATGCGCAGCCGAGACCAGCTTAGACTCGATACCTTGCGCATGCTCAAATCAAAAATATTGGCCGTGGATGCTCGGAGCAATCTCCCAGACACCGAAGTTTTAAAGCTATTCAAGACTTACTTTGGCAACCTTCAAGAGGCCCTAGATCACGCCCAAGTGGCTAATCGCCCCGAGACAGTCGAAAAACTAAAAAAAGAATTAAATGTCGTGCAAGAGTTTTTGCCTATAGCTCTTACGTCTGAAGAAACCAAGAGTATCGTGGTGCAAGCCATCGCCGATTGTGGAGCTAAGACAAAGAAAGACGTGGGATTGGTAATGAAGAGCATCATGAAGATCAACAATAAAGTTGACGGCAAGTTAGCCAAAGATTTAGCGGATCAATTGCTGACTGATTAGGCAAACCTAAAGTATGAGCATGGCATCGCCATAGGAAAAAAAGCGAAAGCGCTCCGCCACAGCTTTGGCATAGGCCTCCTTGATCAATTCATAGCCTGCCAAGGCGCTTACCAGCATCAGCAGCGATGAGCCCGGAAGATGGAAGTTAGTCAGCAGTGCTTCCACGCGCTTAAAACGGTAGCCTGGATAGATGAAGATTTGCGTGTCGTAGTCGCCAGGGTGGACCAGGCCGCTTTCGTCTGCGGCACTTTCGATAGCGCGGCAAGCGGTCGTCCCCACACACAACTGTTTGGCACCACGGCGCGGGGCATTCAATAGCTGCGCAGTGGAATCTGGGATGCTGCAGCGCTCTTTATGCATGGCATGCTGTCGGATATCTTCGACTTGTACAGGACGGAAGGTGCCCGGTCCCACATGCAAAGTGACGCTCATTTCCTGCACGCCTTTGGCAGCTAGCCTATCCAAAAGCTCGCGCGTAAAGTGCAGCCCGGCTGTCGGAGCAGCGATAGCTCCGGGATGCTTGGCGTAAATGGTCTGATAGCGCTCGAGATCTTGACTGTGCACTTGCTCGCGCTGGATGTAGTGCGGCAAAGCGAGCTGTCCATATTTGGCCAACATGTCATCTAAAGCATTTGGAGCGTGAGCAGATCCTCCAAAAAGCAGGCGCACCACCTTGCTGCCGCCCTCTAGCGTGGCCACGATCTCACAGGCAAAGTCGTCGCCAAAAACCACCACACAGCCAGGCTTGAGTTTCTTTCCGGGCCGAGCCATTGCTTCCCAAAGGTTGTCGCCAAGCGGTCTATTCAAAAGGATTTCAGCCTCCCCTCCATGGGATCTTTTCCCCAGTAGGCGGGCCGGGATAACCCTGGTATCATTGAGAATCAGCGCATCGCCAGCCGAGAGGATGTCGTATAACGCGGCAAAAGGCACTTCTTCGATATTGCCAGAAGAGCGATCAATGATCATCAGGCGAGAGCTGTCTCGCGCAGCAACGGGATGCTGCGCGATCAGGTCTTGAGGCAAATGGTAGTGATAGGCCGAGAGAGCAAACATGCCTAAGTCCATATTGTGCGCATGTGGGGTCATGGTTTCAAGGGGGTATTGTCCGCCACATCTTTTATGGCATCGAGTGGGCAATCGTGAATAAGGCTTATGCTGGTATTGGGGAAGGATTTGCTCAAAATGGTAGCCGCATGGTTGCCTTTTTGCGCTAAATCTTCCGCCTCGTCCACCGACAGCCCCGCTAAGCCTTTTTCTAAAATGGCATTTCTTTCCTGATTGCTTTGCACAACTTGCAGGGAAAAAGGTACGATCTCATTACTGGTAGGCCCCTTGAGATTCATCACCATGTAGCGCGTGGAGGCTAAGGCTTGATCCAAACCATTGATGCGCGACGTAATCCCCTGTCCTTGATACCCCACCTTGGCGCCATCGACATGCCAGTAAGGGTTTTGAGCAGTCGTGGCACTATGGTAAGTGTGTGTGCGAGCGGCAATGACTACGGCTGCCAGAGCTTCGGCGCTTTGGGGTTTATTCAGCTGCATAGACAAGATCGAATGCAAATAGTCTTCAATGTCCACTTCGTTGACAATGCTGATGGTTCCTCCTATGTCATAAACATAAAGAGAGCCACGATATTCAATGCCGTCGATCAAGGTGGTCGTATTGGTATTATCTGGCTTGATCAACAGTTGGAATACTCCGGGGAATTTCTCACCCCATTTTAAACCATCTGAAAGGGGCTGCATGAGATGGTTTTTACCTACAAAACGCGTAGAGATTAGCTTGTTTTTGAAAGGATCGTATAGGTTGTACTTTCCTTTGACTTCCACTGTCAGGGCATCGGCATCATGCGCTACTAATACTTTAATAGTAGGCGGCTGAGGTTTATCCGCCTCGGCAAACACGCCCCTTACGCTATCCCACATACCAGCTTCTAAACAGGTGTGCATCGATCCCAAAGCCACCAAACACGCGAGCAGTCTATTAATCACGCGAACTCTCCTTCTTTTTTATGTTATTTTTGCAAACCTTTTTGCCTAGATGCTGGCATGCCAAGGGTGTCACCTCGCGTCCACGCGGAGTGCGGCGCAAAAAACCCTGCATGATGAGAAATGGCTCATACACTTCTTCGATAGTAGAGCCCTCTTCCCCCACGGCCACAGCGATGGTATTCAGCCCCACAGGACCGCCGTCATAGTGATCTATCAGTACATTGAGGATTTTTTTGTCCATTTCGTCCAGCCCTTTTTCATCAATCGACAGCATGCCCAAGGCTTGGTCGACTACACTCACGCTAACTTTATTGTTAGTCCGAATCTGAGCATAATCGCGCACCCAGCGCAACAAATTGTTGGAGATGCGCGGTGTGCCGCGCGAGCGTTGGGCTATGGCTTGGGCAGCACCTGGATCGAGGGTGAGATTTAAGATGCGGCTGCTTCTTTCTATGATCTGCTCCAACTCCTCCGGCGGATAGTAATCCAGACGGCTATTAAATCCAAAACGGGAGCGCAAAGGACCGGAAAGTAAGCCTAAACGCGTAGTAGCTCCCACTAGAGTGAATTTATTGAGCTTGACCTGCACCGAGCGGGCATTGGGCCCACTATCGATCAATAGATCCAATACGAAATCTTCCATAGCGGGATATAAATACTCTTCCACATTGCGGCTCATGCGGTGTATCTCATCGATAAATAGGATGTCCCCTTCTTTGAGGTTCGTCAGTACGCCGGCCAAATCCCCGGCTTTTTCGATGACAGGTCCCGAAGTGACCACGAGATTTGTCCCCAT
>PLSG01000051.1 GCA_003164155.1 Parachlamydiaceae bacterium
GATTCTGCACACAAGCAGCTATGAATAAAGTGCCTGATGCCGCCGGAATGAGACACTTCAGGCACAAGAATTTTGATACCTGGCGGAAGTATGTCCGCATAGGGAATATGTGGCAAGATAGTGCTGCAACTAAATTGCCATGAAGCTCATTATTCTGTCTGTACTTTATACAGTGCTGCTGTGCATACAGCGGTGGAAAAACTTGGGACTTTCCTTTTTTAAGGTTGCTGGTATGAAGGTCTGTATTAATGCCAACCTGGNNGTGTCTCATATATAACAAAAAATGTTGTACGGTTTCCCCATTGTCTGATAGGATCCTGAACTTCTAAATTATATGCGTTCAAACACACGTATAGGGATTGAAAAGCAATGAAGTTCGCATATGCTCTTTTTCTTTTTTTTTCGTTCAGCTTTTCTGCTCTTCAATCCAACCCTGGTATTTCGGCAGCCCTTCTTCCATCCACTGAATCAGATCCCGATGCATTTGTGGGACACTGTGTGAATGTCATCAATGGCGATTATTGTGAATCGGCAACGGATTTAATAATTGAAGGGCCCGATGCACTTATTCTGCAGCGGTTTTATAATGCTAGAAACTATGTAACAGGAGCTGGTGCAGGATGTTGGCGTTTAATGCCTCAAATCCATTTAGTATTAGGAAGTGATCCCGAAAGAAAAGAAACAACACATGGAACTGATCAACTTGAACACGTTTTTGCCTTTGCAGGGGAAAAATCAGGAGGTATTTTAACTTACAGAGGATGGAAAATAAAAGGCGGAGATACAAAAGAGGCTCTAGAAATAGACCTTGAGAAAGATGGCATAGGGATTGTCAATACCTATGCTAAAGAACTGAATGGGCAAACCAATCATGCCAACAATCGAGTGATGTGTAAAGGTGATTCATGTTTGGTTACATTGGGTGATGGCTCAAAAAGGACATACAAGAAACATGCCCCCATTTTACAAGGCATTTTCGGAGAGGAGATTGTAGCGTTTTTAGCAAGACAAGTCGTCAATCCGCAATACTACAGACTTGTTTCTGAAACACTTCCGAGTGGCAATATGCTGCTTTTTTCTTATAATGCAGAAGGTCATCTTGCGTTTATTGAAATGAAAAATTCTTCTCAAAAAAAAACACATGCATGGATTCGTTTGGTTTATCACTTCGATAGCAAGGGATGCCTTATTACTGCATCAACAAGCGACGAAAAGACACTGCACTATCATTTTGAATACATGCATGCAGATAAACACCCAATTTTTGTGCTGAAAGAAGTAAAAGGCACCCATAGTGTTCCTTGCTCATATGACTATGAGGCAAATACACCATTCTGTTTTCTAGTTAGAAAAACACTGCCTGAAGGAAGATTTGTTGAAGTAGACTATGATTATCAAGGACGTGTAATAGCCCTAAAAGAACCTTCTACTGTTTATGGATGCTCTGAAAGCACTTTTCAGTTTTCTTACGGCAACGGCTTTACGGATGCAGTGAACGCCTTAAACATAAAAACACGCTATTCTTATGACAATCGCTTGCAACTCACGTTTATTGAAAGCTATGACCAAGAAGGCCTGCTCTATCGCGTCGATAGCAAATATTGGGGAAAGGACCAGGACATAGGTTCCCTTCTCGCTCGAACTATTGCTGATGGGCAAGGCCGAGTACATTCTTATCGTTCATTTAAGTATGACCTGAGAGGAAATGTTTTAGAAGAACGTTTGTATGGCAATCTTACGGGCAAAAATGAGGGATTCTTAATTGTTGATCGTGAAGGGCATCTTATTAAGTCTGATGACGAAGAATGCCATTTAAAAACTTTTATCTATTCTAGTGATGGGTTCAATCTTTTGACACAAATAGGAGATTGCAAGGGGAATAAGACAATTTTTCAATATCAGGCTGGAAGTAACCTCCTATCAAAAAAATTTATTTGTGATAAAGATGTAATTAAAAATCGCACATTCTATTTTTACAGTTCTGATGGCGTGCGCATTAAAACCATTGAAGATGATGGTTATAGAGAAGACGTTGACAAAGTGCAAAACTGGAACGTTACAGAAAGACATATTACAGAAATCATACATAAAGAAAATTTGCCAGGTGTGGGTTTACCAGAAACGATTTTAAAGAAGTCACTAGATTTAAAGGCAAAAAAAGAAATTTTAGCCAAAAAACTCGTAAATCAATATTCCCCGCAAGGCCATCTCCTTTCATGTGATACTTATGATGCTAACGGTTCATACGCATACACTACAAGCAAAACATACAATTCATTTGGACAAGTAACTTCTGAAACAGATCCTGAAGGAAAACAAACATTCTTTACTTATGATCCATGTAGCAATCAAACAGGGATTTTCTTTTCCTATTTAGATAATACTATCGAAAAAAGCTACGATTTTAAAAATCGTTTGATCGAAACTATTGAAACTGCGGGAGGAATTCAAGCAAGTGAGAAGCATAGTTATGATGCTTTGGGAAGGAAAATTTCCTCTACTGATCGATTTGGACAAACAACCACGTATGAATATGATCTTTTGGGCAGATTAACAAAAGTCATCCATCCTTTGGTTCTTGATGAGCAACAACAACACAGTCAACCTACTTTCTCATATACCTATGATATCTTGGGAAATGCCCTATCAGTCACAGATCCTAAAGGCTATACGACCTACAAAACGTATAATTTGCACGGCAGTCCAACAAAAATTCTTTATCCGGATGGCACTAAAGAACTCTTTAAGTATGATAAAGAGGGTAGCCTGCATCGCGCAATGACACGTGATCAGATTATCACAATTTATGAATACGATTACTTAGGTAGAAAAACTTATGAAGAGGTCTCATCAGTAACAGAAGAAGGCACAACAACATTCATCAAGAACCGTACTCTTTCCTACAATGGCTTTCGGTTACTTTCTGAAAAAGACGCCAATTTATATAGCAAATTTAAACATGACGTTGCCGGAAGAATTATAGCGCTTATTCAGCATGAGTTCGGTACAGCAGAAGAAAATCCTCATTCAAGAAAAACAGAGATTGAATATGACGCATTAGAAAGAGCTTGCAAGAAAAAAATATGGTTTGGAACAGGTTCTAAAGATTACACTCTGGAGTGTTTCACATATGATTTATTTGGAAACATAATAGACAAAAAAATCGAAGATGCCGCGCACAAGGTTTTTCTCCAAAAATGCTTCACTTATGATGCTGAGGGACAATGCGTCGAGGAGTATAGCTTTCAAGAAGGGCAAAAACAAACTTTAGTGAAAATCAGTTATGATCCCTTTGGTGAGCCTATTTCCTATATAGATGCATTAGGCAAGGAAACACATACTATTATAGATTACGGGAAAAATACGCTATCCAAAACTGTTATCAGCCCTTTGGGTATCCGAACAATCATTGAATTTGATGCATTGGGCCGAATCGTTTCGTTAGATAAAAGGGACTTCATGGGTTTGATCCTATCATCTCAGAAAATTTTTTACGATGGCGTAGGAAATAAGTCCCTGGAAATTCAACACGTAATCCTAGAAGGCAATGTCAACGCATTACAGCATACACGTTGGGTATATGGACCTATGGGTCGCTTAGATGAGCATATTGAAGCTGAGGGAAAACAAGAACAAAAGAAGACGGTCAACGCCTATAACGAATTTGGACAAATTGAATCCAGGAGACTTCCAGGAGCTTTGTCGCCGCTAATTTATGCTTACAATGAAGAAGGATTTCTCTGTAATATTCAATATACTGATGAAAAAAAAGATCTTCAAATTTCAAATAGCTATAGTTATGACAAAACAGGGAATATCTCCGGTGCCCGTGACTTAAATGGCAATGCAATATCTAGAACGTATAATGCATTCGATCAGCTTGTTAAGGAAACAGTAAATGATGGGGAAGGTGCATACACTCTTGAATACAAATATGATCGCCAAGGCAGATTGACAACCATAATCCTTCCGGATGCTTCAGTGGTAAAATATGCCTATGATGCGTTGTATGGACGAGAAGTCCAGCGACTTACAAAATGTAACCAGGTCCTTTATACCCATAAATATGATGCTTATGATGAGCAAGGCAGATTAACCGAAGAAACTCTGGTGGGTAACTGTGGGAAGCGAAATACAAAATTTAACGCCAATGGCAATAAGGTTGCTGTTCAGACCACTCATCTTACGGAAACGGTTCCTCAAAATGGCTACAATGCGCTCGGCCATCTTTTAGAAATAGATAGAAAAGGAACTTTTAAAGTACAAAGGGCTTCCTTTACCTATAATGCCTTATCACAACTCACTTCTGAAAATAATGATAGCCTGCTTAGTACATACCTTTACGATTCGCTTGATAATCGTGTGAAAGCTAATGATGAGGAACTCATTTACAATAGCCTCAACCAGCTAATTTCCGATTCAATTGCGCAATTTTCTTATGATCCGCAAGGCAATCTACTCAGAAAGGTGCTTGATGGAGAACGGACATTATTTGAAAGCAACATCCTTTCACAAATTGTGTCCATTGAGAAAGCGGATAAAACTTTTCTATCTTTTTCCTATGATGCTTTTGGTCGAAGAGTTGTAAAAAAACTCTACGATAACCAGAAAAACCAAAAAAAACTTTCTGTCTTGCGAAGCTTTTACTACGGTGATCAAGAGCTTGGCAGTTTAGACATAAAAGGAAATATTCAAGATTTACGCATCCCTGGCATATTTGGGGATGAAATTTCACGTCAAAGTATTGCCATCGAAATTTCCGGTTCACCCTATGCTACATTACACGATATATCAGATAATGTAGTGGCATTAGTCGATCCTTTAACTTGCGCAGTTGTGGAAAGTTACTC
>PLSG01000516.1 GCA_003164155.1 Parachlamydiaceae bacterium
AATATAGCTCTGAGGCGTAACTTCCACGGCACACAAAGCCTTTAGAACACTCCAATGCAAGTTAGCTTTTTGGTATACATCCAAACCTATGATACCATCTAAACTGCCTAAGGCCTTTAGTATGTCATCAGATTGGGCAATATCGATTTTCAAAGCTGAAGTGAAGAGTTCCAGGCCTGTCTCCAAGCACAATTGCGGATAAAAAGAGGCATACAATGGCAACTGTACTATGAAATGCTGTTGCATAGCCGAAAAATTCAAAGTGCGTCCTTTGGACTTGGCCGCTGCCTTCAAGTGGCCTAAAGTTTCTTTCAAAGCCTTTTCCTCTTTTTCGAGTGTGGGCTTAAGCATGCTCATCACTTGCTCTTCCCTCAGATATCTTTTCAAGTCGTGTAAACATGCTTGCGCTTTTGCATACTGGCGCTCCTGCACATGGCGGCTAAATAGCCAGGAAGTGGCCCTACCCAGCAATTCACCTTCAGTGCTTTCTAAAGGCATTTTCAATAAATCTAAACCCAAAGAAAAAGCTGTTTCGGCTACATCCAGACAGCTTGCTCCGAGGAATCCCTTGGCCTTACACAGATGCGCCGAGAGTTCGAGAAGAGAGCGGCACAGCGCTGCGGCATGCGATTCGCTGCTTATGTCTGTGTGCAATTGGCGTTCCTTAAGTGAAAGGCAAATGCGCCGCAGTTCAGCGATAAACTTGGGAGAATATTCCACAACTGAACAAGCCTTAACAGCATCTAGCAAGATAGCCACAATCTTAATAGGCTGGGCTAATGTCCCCGGATGGCAGTGATGCAGGGCTCGGAATAAACGCTGAATAGAAGGTCTGTTACAGAAAAAAGCCACAGCCATGCCAGATAAGTCGCCGCGATTATGAAATAACCCCTCCAACGCCAAATCGATGGATTCATGATGCAGCCCTTGGAGCGCCTTCAAAATGCGCAGGTTCTCTTCCAAGCTCATCAGGGGCAGCTGCCATCTCAAACTGCTGGCAAAAGACCCCAAGTAGGCCATACTATCGCCCGTCAGAGCCTCTTTTTTAGGCAATGCGTCGATAATTCGACTCGGAAGAGCTATCCATTTCTCTTTCTCGGTGTGTGCTAAACGCATTATCCATCTATTGTAGACTTGCACTGCATGCGCAAAGTTTTGTTCCAGGGAAGCTAGAGATAGCTGCATAGCCAGGTCAGCCACAGCTGGAGAGTCTTTTTGAGGGATAAGCGGACGAATCGCTTCCAAATAGTGGAAAGCCGCTCTAAGCGAAGATCCAGTAGTATTGGTGAGAAAAAAGTGCAGAATTTTTTCTGATAAGGCAATTTTGGAAGCATCGAGCGACCCTTTCCAGGTTTTGGCCACCTTAGACGCCAAACGCGCCACGCGGGCAATCAACGAAGTATGTTCGGTTTTGGATTTTAAGATCTTTGCATATTTTTCTAATAAGCGTAAAAGCAAATTCTCGGATATTTCAGAAGAAATAACCCCTTTTTTAAGGGCTTCCAGGGTCAACCTGACGGCCCAATCCAAAGTTTCCTCATTGCTCTGCGCATCATCCGCTAGCATTTCAATAGAGGAGTTTATGATTTTGACTTGCTCTTCGGTATATTTCGTCTGGGCATTTGCTTGCAGCCATTTGGATAGCAAGAAAGCCTTATTTGTCTGTGTAGCAGCATCTTGAGTCTCATTGATCAGGCAATGGCGAACTTTGAAGTCGCCCTTTTTGACTGTTTCACCTAAAGAGATCTGCATATCGATGAAAAGCTGAGTTGTTAACAAAGGCTGATCAATTTTTTTGGCAAGGCGTTGTAAGTTAGAAATAACCTCACTTTGATCCATATGCTTGACACTGTTTGTCCAAGAAACCAGCAGTTCCACGCCTGGGTCTATGCTTTTCTCTCCAAATGCGCACTTTCTAACCATTCTCAAAGAGCTGAGCAGATGATGCATTTGATTTTTCTTTGAAGGATTAAGCCTCGCGGTGGCAAGTGTGCCAATTTCAGTCAAGATAGCGCGCGTCGCGGCCGCTGGAATATGTGAGGCAAGCGCGGGGGCTACGTTAGGTAGGTTATAAAGCAAAGCCAATCCCCATGCCCTTAAAGAAGCCGATGACACCCCATGGTGCTCAAGAGGGGCGTCTTTTAAAGCTATCAGCTTAGTGCTTAGCTTTGCGATGCCGGGCAACTCTGCCAGGTCTGGAATGTAGCCGGCTGACAATATGAAATACAGCGCGGTGGAAATAGCAAAGAAACTCTGGCTATATGGCTGCTCGGCCTGCGCTTCAACCAAAGCCAAGATATGCGGGCGCAAAGCTAAAAGATGGCAAACTTCTGAAAAAGGGGTGCTTTCCGCCAGCAATCTCAGGCTGTGGGCCGCGAGGGTAGGATCACTCCTATGGTTGGCAATAGTGCGATAAAGCATCTCTATGATAGGGGCACGACCCAAAGCTATCTGCCAAATGGCTTTAAAAAGCTCGGGTTGTTCACGGTGACAAAGACGCAAGTTGTCAATCGCATGGGCATCCAAAATAGGTGAAGCTCTAAGCGCTGTGGCTTGCAAAAGAGCGAGAAAATCGCCCTCGATTTGGGGAGGTTTAGCAGGATTTCGCAAAAGGGAAATTAAATAGAAATAAGCTCTTTCCAGGTGCCGTTCCGTCATTGCAGTATGCGTTAAAAAACCAAAGGCGTGCAGGGCAATTTCATAGCTCTCGGAGGTTAGTTTTTCTGTAGAAAAAGCCTCGCTGCAGACGACTTCACTCAAAAGCTCTCTTATCCACACTATTTCACTTGCCCACGGATGATCCATAGGAAAGCCTTTTAGAAGCGCTTTAAACTGTGCGTGTTCCACAGATAGCGCGGTCAAAGCTGCCGCAAGCAGATACACGCATCTCGTATTCTCTTCAAAACTAATAATTTTTTGCTCAAGGCTTAAATTGAGACACGCATAGATTTGCCCGATCTTTTCAGCTGCATGCACATCCTTTACGGCCTTAGAGGCGGCCTCGATAAGGGATACACAGATGGATTCAAACTTGAAAACAAACTTTTTTTCATTTAGATAAGCACACGCTTCGCGTTGCTTTAATACAACCTTTAGACAGGTTATACCGGCGTGCAATTCCTCGTGCGAAATATCAGGGGCTAATGGCAACGGATGGTCTAACAACCAACTAAAAAGCCGCGTCACAGCCACTTGCTTATCGCCGATGGCAGCCTCACGCGCTTGCTCTATTGAGGTGTGGATAATTTTGCGCTGGATTAATTCTTTAGCGCCATAGGCGTCGCTGTGCTTGAGCAGATACTTATAGAAGTGACGCCGCTCATCTGCCCGAAAGAGCTTTTCAACTGCGCTAAAGGCATTCAATAATAAACCAGCTAATTGAGGTTTGCTGCGCTTTTCCACGGCTACATCTTGCAATCCCAAAATATTCAAAAA
This sequence comes from Parachlamydiaceae bacterium, assembly GCA_003164155.1. Classification (GTDB taxonomy): domain Bacteria; phylum Chlamydiota; class Chlamydiia; order Chlamydiales; family Parachlamydiaceae; genus BOG-1457. The sequence continues at coordinate 3,436 of PLSG01000516.1, forward strand.
ACTGCTAAAGTGTTCAAAGTGCTTTCCGGTGTGCAGATTTCTCCATCTTCCAAGGCATTCTTGGGCTATAGCTAAAGGTTGACAATTGGGCAGTTCAAAATAATGCGTGCCGCCAGCATGTGCTATAGCGAACTGCTCTCTTATGGGTTCATCTTTCAACATGAAAAAGAAACGATAGGCGCTGACTGAATTAACAGCAGGTTCTTTAGGTCTACCTAGTGCTAAAAAGGCCGCAATCCGCACGCGAGCTAAAAGCGAGGCAGCTAAAAGGGGAGTTTTAATCAACCCCTCGACGTCTGCTGCCAAATTTTTGTTTATCTGTTCACTTTGCGCATGCCACGACCAAGCCAACTTTGAGCAATAAGCTGCATCCTGCGGCGCATAAGCCAGGGCAGTTAAAAACTCCGCCGTACCAGCCACTTTGTTGGAAAGATAGTGACTCTTTTGATGCTTGTTGATCAATCTCTGCAGCGTTTCTTTAGGCAAATTTGCTAACTGATGGAAGCCTACATCCACCGCAGCTTTTTCGTTTTTAAATCCAAGTGTGGTTCTATGCAGCAAGCGCAGCCCAAGGTTATGCACTGTCTGTGGATGAGGCACGGGATTCGAACGCCGGCTGGTA
>PLSG01000303.1 GCA_003164155.1 Parachlamydiaceae bacterium
CCTGTAAATATCTGAATACGCTCTTTTTCCCCTTCGATAATGCGGGTATGCACACGTACTGTGTCGCCAACATTAAAGGACCCTGCATTTTTTTTCAGCTGGTCAACTTCCAGCTTTTCAATAATCGCATTTCTGCTCATTTTGTTCTCCTCAACTTATTAACAGTCTTCTGTATGCAATAGATCTGGCCGCTTAAGCTTGGTGTTTGCCAGAGCTGCCGCATGACGCCACTCTTTAATTTTCTGGTGGTTGCCGCTGATCAGCACTGCTGGTACAGCTTTTCCGGCATACACTTCAGGACGCGTATAGTGAGGGCAGTCAAGCATAGGATGCTCGAAGGAATCCTCACTGGATGCTTCCTGACTGAATGAATCCTGATTGGCCGCTTGCGCGTGTCCCAAAATGCCCGGAATAAAGCGCACTACCGCATCGATGATCACAATAGCCGGCAAGCATCCGTTGGTTAAGACGTAGTCGCCAATACTGATTTCTTCATGCACGACGCCGCTTTCCAAGACTCGTTCATCAATTCCTTCATAATGGCCGCATAAAATCACCAGATGCGCATAGGCAGCTAATTCGCGGCATTTGCTTGCGTTCAACGGCTTTCCTTGCGGCGATGCGTATATGATTCTCGCTTGCGGCGTCGCCACGCTTTCTAGGGCTTTGATGATGGGCTCGGCCATCATCACCATCCCCGGTCCTCCTCCATAAGGTCGATCATCTACGCGATGATGCCGATCAACAGTATAGTCGCGTATATTGACTAAATGGATATCTAAAAGACCTTTTTTACGAGCTTGACCGATGATGCTTTCATCGAAAGGCCCTTTAAAATACCCAGGAAAAAGGGAAAGGATGTCTATGCGCATGAACTTTTTTACGCTATTTTACCTGGTTCTCTTTAGCTCTTAGTTTACCTGCTCTCCGCTTGGCCGCATGTTTAGCACGGTCTGCCAGCACTTTTTGTGTGCGCTGTTGGAGAATAGCTGGCGCGACGCGAGCTACGATTGATTCGGCGGAATCTGAAAGCTCGGCTCCCAGATTTAACCAATGCTGCACTCTATCGCTATTGAGCGACAGCTCTTTGTCTTGTGTGCTTTCGAATGGGTTATACCAACCCACTGCTTCCAAATATTTTCCATCGCGTGGCGCACGACTATCTGTCACCACAATGCGATAAAAGGGACGATTGTTGCGCCCTTGTTGTCTCAGACGAATTTTTACCGCCATTGACTGCCTCCCATCATCTTTTCTAGAGTTTTCATATTAGGCATGTTTTTAAAAAACTGCTTTGCCTGTTTAAACGATTTCACTAACTTATTGACATCTTCAATCTTAGTTCCACTTCCCCCGGCGATTCTTTTGCGGCGCGGAACGGTGAGCTCGCATTGCTCATCTCTTTCTTTAAAGGTCATGGACAGGATGATCGATTCGGTCTTAAAAAAATCTTTTTCATCGAAGTCCAAAGTCTTTAAGGCTGACATGCCGGGCATCATGCCCAGCAGGCTTTTTAGCGATCCCATCTTCTTCACCATCTGCAACTGCGACAGATAGTCGTTGTAGGTGAAGGAAGCGGTGCGCAATTTTTGCTCGATCTTTTTCGCATCGGCTTCGTCAATGTGCTCTTTGGCCTTTTTCACCAAATTAATCGTATCGCCCATCCCCAGGATGCGGTCGGCCATGGAAGCGGGGTGGAATATCTGCAGGTCATCGAGCTTTTCCCCTATCCCTTCGAACTTCAGAGGTTTGCCTGTGACTTCCCGTATTGAAATGGCGGCTCCCCCTCTTGTGTTTCCGTCCAGCATGGTCAATATCGTGCCTGTAAAGGCAATGCGCTGATTAAACGCGCTGGCTACATTCACGGCGTCTTGACCGGTAGCTGCATTGGCTACAAAGAGGATTTCATCGGGATTAAGTACGCCTTTGATTTTCTCCAGTTGCTGCATGAGCTCGTCGTCTACGTGTAGGCGTCCAGCCGTATCTACAATTAGCAAGTCGTGGTGTTCTTTGACTGCATGTGCCAGAGCTGCTTTGGCCACCTTCACCGGGTCTTTCTCGCCGGTTATCATGAACACGGGTACGCCTATTTGCTCTCCCAAAATCCGCAGCTGTTCCACAGCGGCCGGTCGTTGCAGATCGCAGGCAGCCAGCAAGGGCTTTTTAGCCGCTCCGGTTTTTTTCAGGAACTTTGCCAGCTTTGCACTCTGGGTGGTTTTGCCGGAACCTTGTAATCCGCACAGCATAATCACCCCTAGCGGCTGAGAAAGAGCGAGGGTGGATTCGCTTTCTCCCATCAAAGCTACTAATTCGTCGTGCACAATTTTAATAAACTGCTGTCCTGGAGAGACGGCTTTAATCACCAGGTCTCCCAGGGCTTTTTCCTTGATGCGCTTTATCAGTGTCTTGGACACGCTGTAGTTGACGTCTGCTTCGAGCAGCGCCATACGCACTTCGCTGACAGCTTCGGCTATGTTTTCTTCGGTCAGTTTCTGTTTGCCCGTCAGCTTGGCGAAGGTCGTGCGCAGTTTATCTGTTAACGCTCCCAGCATATTTACACTATTTCCACGTAACTGGTCTTTAAAGTCGTGCATTATTTGTAGTAGGCAGAATACTGGAAAAGTTATTCAATTTCAAGGAAAAAAACGGAAAAGAACCGATCATGCCCTGCATAGTCTTGTTCAATGCGAGGATTTTGCCACGGTTTGCCCTTAAATAAATCCATTATGGCGACAGCTTGGGTATGTCCAATTTCCATCCATCCGCGCCCTTGCGGATGTAAGTGCTGCGGCAGATCCTGAGCTAATCGCGCATAGAATTCCACGCCGGTAGTACCTCCCACCAATGCTAAAGCGGGCTCATAGTCTTTGACTTCGCTGTCGAGGGTGGCATATTCAGCTTGGGCGATGTAGGGGGGGTTGCTCACAAAAAAGTCACATTTTTGGCCATGCATAGGTGTCAGTAGATCGCCTTCGCCGAGTTGCACCTCTATGTTATTTTTATGTGCATTTTCTTTGGCAACAGCCAATGCGCGGGGGCAAATGTCGGCTAGCGTCACGCTTAGTTGAGGAAAGCGCTTCTTTAAGGCGATCCCTATACATCCCGATCCGCAACATACATCCCATAATATTTTTCCGGCAAGGTCTTCCTTGGCCAGTTGTTGGGCAATCTTATCCACTAATATACCAGTCTCTTGGCGCGGAATGAGCACATCGCGCGTGACTTTGATGGCGCAGTCGTGGAATTCTACCTCACCGTGGATATATTGCGCCGGTTCGCCTTTGGCTCTGCGCATTAAGGCGCTGCGGGATTTGGCGAGTTCTGCGTCACTCAAGGGGCGTTCGAATTCCATATAGAGCTGCACGCGGCTTACGCCCAAAGCATCGCCCAATAGCTCTTCGGCTTGGCGGCGGGCGTTCTGCACCCCTTTTTGCTTGAGGAAGTCTGTGGAAAGATAGAGGATTTCTTGTACCGAGCGCATATGCGTTTCAACCTGTCTTTAAGCAATTGCAATTCATAGCCATTAGGCCATTATACAAAAAAACCAGCGGCCTGTAAATGCAAATATATGCAAGTATGGATCTTACTCACCTTTTCGGTCAGCGAATTTAGGGGAAGGAGCTGGCGGATCAGGGCAGTAAATCGGAAATTCGGGCACGGGCACGTTCACGAAAATGTAATGTAGGGGAAGGTTCGTCGTCCTGGAGAATTGCCATCGAGTCTAAGTCATCNNGTGCCCGTGCCCGAATTTCCGATTTACTGCCCTGATCCAATTTTTTCCTATTGTAATCCTTTCCTTGTCCTCTTTGCGTCCTTTGCGTGCTTGGTGCGTTTCTTTGCGTTAAAATTTCCTAGTGCTTCGTGACCAGAAAAATAGTGCTTCGTGACCAGAAAAATTGGTTAAATTGACATTTGCCGCCAGATCTGGTATAAAAAGCCAGATCCCTGACGCTATAAATACGGAGGAAGTATGCCCGGTGATGCTTTGGCCCTCTACGATAGTTTATTGAAAATTTCCAGGCAATCTAGGTTGCTTTCGGGAATCTCGAGTGCTCTTGAATGGGATCAAGAAACCTATATGCCGTCAGGCGGAGCGGGCATCCGAGCTGAGCAGCTGGAAGTCATGGCCGGTATGGCGCATAAGCTTAAGACCAGCAAGAGCTTTACTCAAGCCCTTTCCAAACTCATAGAGATTGACTCTGGTAAAATCCTAGCCAAGAAATTACCCGCGCCGCACCTGGCTGCCCTAAGGGAATGGCGCAGGGATTATTTCAAAGCCAAAGCTCTGCCCAATGCCTTTGTCAAAAAGTTTGCCAAGCTCACCTCCCAAGCTATTCTCGTATGGCGATCCGCCAAAAAAGATGATGCTTTTCAGCGTTTTGCACCTTATCTTGAAAAAATTGTCGAGCTCAACCGTCAGAAAGCAGAATATCGCGGTTATGGCGATCACCCTTATGACGCCCTTTTAGATGATTATGAACCGGGTATTAGCACTAAAGAAGTGTCGCAGCTCTTTAGCGGTTTGCACAAATCTACGGCTGCGCTGCTAAAAAAGATCGTAGCTGCCAAGCAAGTCGATGATAGCTTCTTATTCGGTAAATTTTCCTTAGACAAGCAGTTGCTTATGGCTAATAAACTTCTCGAAGCTATGGGATTTGACTTTACCAAGGGGCGTCTGGATATTTCCACGCATCCCTTTTCATCGGCCAGCCACCCCACCGATAGCCGCGTGACCACGCGCATCCATGCCGATTCTCTGATGAGCAATTTGTCAGCTGCGCTGCATGAAGGCGGGCATAGCTTATATGAGATGGGGTTGCCTGCCGAGCAATATGGTTCCCCTTTATGTGAACCCATCTCTTTGGCGTTCCATGAAAGCCAGTCGCGCTGGTGGGAAACGCGCATAGGGCAAAGCCAAGCTTTTTGCCGCTATCTGTTGCCGCACATTCAACAATTATTTGGAGGCAAGCTAAAGCAGATCTCCGTAGCTGATTTGTATAGGGCGGTTAACAAAGTCGAACCGTCGTTCATACGCGTCGAAGCAGATGAAGTGACCTATAATTTGCATGTTATTTTGCGTTTTGAAATGGAAAAAGCTTTGATCGAGGGGTCTTTGGCTATCCGCGATGTGCCGGAGGCTTGGAATGCGAAGATGCAGAAATACCTAGGCATAACTCCCCGTTCAAATAGCGAAGGCTGCCTGCAAGACATTCATTGGTCTATGGGTGCTTTTGGTTATTTCCCTACATATACCTTGGGAAATCTCTATGCTTCGCAGCTTTTTTCCGCCTTTGCCCAGCAGTTTCCAGCTTGGGAGGAAAATGTGGCACAAGGGGACTTCTCATTCATCAAGCAATGGTTGAATGCAAACGTGCATGCGCACGGCCGCTGCTTTTCAAGCCGGGAGCTGTTGCTGCAAATTTCCCAAAAACCTTTCTCTGAAAAATATTTCACCGATTATATTCAGAAAAAATATGCAGATATTTACGCATGAGCCCCACTTCCTAAGATGCGCTCGATTTCCTGCATCACCTCTTCAGTTAAGCTTTTTTTCAGGCGAACCGCCTGCATGTTTTCTTGCACTTGCTGAGGGCTCGAGGCGCCGGTGATGACTGAACTGACGCGCGGGTTTTTTAAGCACCAAGCGATGGAAAGCTGCCCCACCGTGCAGTCGAGAGTGCGCGCGAGCTTGCTGAGGGCTTTGACCTTGCCCAGTGTTTCCGGAGTCAAATATTGGGCTAGATCGGGATATCTGCTGAGGCGGCTACCTTGTTGGATGCCGTCATTGTACTTGCCAGTCAGGATGCCCGAAGCTAGCGGGCTCCAAGTGGTAAGTCCCAGGCCGTGGCTGTCTTTAGCATCTCCATCTCCATATAAATGCGCATATTCCACTTCTACGCTCGACCTGTGCAGCATATTGTATTGGGGCTGTTCGACGATAGGGGCAAAGGCATTGTATTGCAAGGCGATAGCGCGGGCTTTTTCAATCTCGCCAGCCGACCATTCAGAAGTGCCCCAGTAAAATGCCAGGCCGGAGCGGATGATTACATCCATAGCTCTAACAGTTTCTTCAATAGGTGTGGAGGGATCAGGGCGGTGACAAAATAACAAATCGACGTAATCGATTTGCAGGCGGCGCAGGGAGTTTTTTGTGCCTTCGACGAGGTGTTTCCACGATAGCCCGGTTTGATTGGGTCCCATGCCTCCCCAAAATATTTTGGTCGATATGACCAGATTCTCTCGTTTGTAATCGCGCAGAGCTTCTCCCATCAGCAGCTCCGACGTGCCATATCCATAAGCTTCAGCATTGTCAAAGAAGTTGACTCCATTTTCGAAGGCTATGCGCATGCAGGCTTTGATCCCTTCGAAGTCCAAGCTCGATCCAAAGGTAATCCACGATCCAAATGAAAGCTCGCTGATCTTTAGTCCCGATTTTCCCACATTGCGGTATTCCATATGCATCTCCCTTGGCTGATTTTTTTAAAGGTACGCGTAAATAAATTCTAAGATAGCGTCCCTGGTTTTTTTCAGGTTATGAGTTTCATGCGCCGAAGAAACAAACCAGGCTTCGTGTTGAGAAGGGGGGATATATATGCCTAGATCGAACATGTGCTTGAAAAACCGGCTATACATCGGTAAGTCGAGTTCTTTGGCGTCTTGCATATTGGTGACAGAAGTTTTGCCAAAAAAGAGGGTAAACATCGAGCCTACTTGCTGCAGGCAGGCCTTAGCTTGTTTTTTTTCTAAGGCGGCTTTTACTGGAGCTGTTATCAGATCGGTTTTGCTTTGCAGTTGGGCATACATGTCGGGTTGTTCAAGCAGGCAAATGCTTTGCAGTCCAGCTTCCATAGCTACCGGATTTCCGGAGAGCGTGCCGGCTTGGTATACGGGGCCAAGCGGTGCCAATAGATCCATGATTTCCTTTCTGCCCCCAAATGCTGCGGCGGGGAATCCTCCTCCCACTATCTTACCGAGGCAGGTTAGGTCTGGACGCACGGCATAGAGCTCTTGCGCACCTTTAAGGGAGACGCGAAAGCCTGTGATCACCTCGTCAAAGATGAGCAAGGCGCCCATCCGACTGGTTTCTTCGCGCAGCATCTGTATAAAGGGTTGCGAAGCTGGCACAACCCCCATGTTGCCGGCTATGGGCTCGACGATCACCGCGGCAATTTTAGATTGATTGGCGGGATCACAGAGGAAGCGGCGGCAGGCTTCGACGTCGTTGTAGGGCAAGCATATTGTATCTTGGATTACCCCTTGAGGGATACCGGCTGAAGAGGAGGCTGCCAGGCTAAAAACCCCGGATCCCGCTTGGACCAGCAACAAGTCGGCATGGCCATGGTAGTTGCCGGCAAATTTGACCAGCTTATCGCGCTTGGTAAATCCGCGCGCCAGNNGGCGGATGGCGCTCATGGTGGCTTCTGTGCCGGACGAGACGAAGCGGATTTTTTCAATCGAGTCGATCAGCTCGACAATTTTGCGCGCCAGCTTCTCTTCTATGCCAGAGGTGATTCCAAAGGTGGTCCCCTTGCACATTCTTTTGTAGCAAGCCTTGATGATAGCGGGATGGGCATGCCCGTGGATGAGCGCTCCCCATGAACCGCAGAAGTCAATGTACGCATTGCCATCCATGTCAAAGACCTGGTCCTTTTGCGCCCTATCTACCACCAGGGGCGTATGCTGTACCTCGTGTGCGGCTCTTACCGGGGAATTTACCCCTCCTGGAATGACTTCACAAAGCCTCTCATAGATGTATGCCGATCTCTCCAGCTCTTTGGCCATTTTTATTCCATTTTTTGTTTTTAAACGCGGGGCAGCAGGGGCTCTCTTTCTCCCTTGGTGCGCTCTTCGTCAGCTTGATTGTGCGACAAATAGTGCACTAAACAACCCCCTCCAGCTAAAATGGCCGAAAGGAGCACTTTTTCGCCAGGCGATGAAGTGGGATTTTGATGGCTTATCACCAGCCGTTTAGCCGCTTCCGCGCTAACTACGGTGGCTACCATGGAAAGGCCGCTATGCAAAAACCTTGTGGCATGGTGGCGCAGCGAGGGGGATGATTTGTAGCAATAACTGGCTAAAGTGTTTCCAAGGACAAAGATACCCGATTTTAATGCATCTGTTTTGAGGGAGGAATCGGGAGCGGCATACTGCGTGACATAGGCATATAGGGCGCCCGCAATGCCGGTTACGGCAAATTTTTTGTACAGCTCACTTGCCGGAGGAGTATTCGGACGCGCGTGTGTTTCAGTGCGAGGGTGCGGCGCATGTGGGGGTTGTGGCGCATGTCTGGGGGCGTGGTGCTCTGTCCCATGTTGCGGATGTTGTGGTGGATGAGTGGGATGAGCAGGTTTTGGTTGATGGCTGACATGCGAACTCATCTTTTTCCTTTGGTTAAAATTTAATATACACATTGTAGGATCTCATTTTCTGATATAGTTTGCAATAAAAAATAGGGCCAGCGCAACCATGGGGCCAATGGAGCTAGCCAAAAATCACTCGCTCCCAGGTATACTAGCGGCGGACCTCATTTCCTATGTTTTGGCTTTTTAAAAAAATAATAACTGTATTTAAAATCAGTTGACTTTAACTTTAATTCTCAATAAAGTGGAGCCTCTTTTTAACTTTACCAAGGAGAATTTTGTGGCTGTCACGACCTCTACAAACGCATCATCATCATTATCTTCATTATCATCAACTAGCAGAACGACCAGTTCCGATATTTCATTTAAACCTATACTCGGGCCAGGACGCGAAGATCGCCTGAAAACTGTCCAAGTGTTTTTTAAAACAGTATTGGAGCCTCTATATGGTTCACAAGAGAGTGCACTCAAAAAAATTGAAGCTGAGGTTTCTGATCGCACTTGCAGGCTGGCTTATGCCGATAACGTTCCCGTGGGTGTAATTGTATTTAAAAAAGCACTAAGCAATGAATTTGCTAAGTACGGGATTAAAAACAGCTTAGAGATTAAAACACTGGCTTTGTTAGACTCCAAACACTCTTCCGGTAAGGGATACGGTTCTTTCTTGCTCAGAAAAATCGATGAAGCCGCTAAAGAATTACATGCTGAATCTGTACACGTTACGGTGAGTGAAACGGTCGCAACTTCTTTTGCTTTTTTTCAAAAAAAGGGTTTTTCCATAGTTCATACTTATCACGACCTTTACAAGACCGGTGTGAAAGAATTTTTGCTTTTTAAAAGAACTTTCGGAGAAGCAGAAGTTAAGCAGGGTGAGGAAGAAAGAAAGGAAGTGATTTCAAAAGCAGAAGTGAATGCAGGGAGATCTGGGGTAAAAAGAAAAGAAGCTGAAGGATCTAGTGAGCCAGAAATCAAGGCAGACGAGCAAGCAAAAAGGGCTAAAAGAGAAGAAGCTAGCAACAACAGCAGCAGCAGCAGCAGCAGCAGCAGCAGCAGCAGCAGCCACCCTCAGCCAGTAAGATCGAGCGGTTATGAAGATGATCGAAGAGAGCGCGACAGCTATGCAAATCCACGAGGCGCAGTCGAAAGGCCCCCAGTTGATCGAAGACCTCCTGCTACTGGACCCACTTCTGGTGCACCTAGAACATATTATACTGCAAACCGCACTCAAAGAACTGTGGAAGCGACTTTGAAAAAAATGTATATTGATATGATAAGAAATGGCACTAAGACCATCGAAGGGCGCATCAATTCAGGGATGTTTATGCATGTAAAAGCAGGACAGACCATGCGGTTTTTCGCTGGGCCGAATGATGTGAGATGTGAAGTTACAAAAGTAAGCCGCTATCGTTCTTTTGCCGAAATGTTAACGGTTGAAGGATATAAACCCTGCTTGCCAGAGGCTAAATCATTGGAAGCTGCTATAAAAGTCTATGATGCTATTCCAAACTATACACAAAGAGCTGCCCAAAGTGGCGTATTAGCCATACATATCAAAAAACTTGCCTAATCAATAAGAGGGATATGCGTTTATGACCAGTTTGAATCGTGCCATTTTTAACATGAATTTGCACTCTCGCTTTTTTTCCCTAGTATCGCTGGGAAAAAAAACTGTTGAGGGAAGATTATTTAATCCTAAGTATGCCAGTTTGAAGCTGGGTGGCACCATTCGAATGGTGGAAGCTGATTG
>PLSG01000081.1 GCA_003164155.1 Parachlamydiaceae bacterium
GGTTTGAAATTTGTTTGAATAAACATGGTATGTGAAGGCTTAATCTGGATGTCGACGTTTGAAAATAGCCTTCTGCAAGTAATGGTGTCACCTCCACTAAGATTTTTGACTTCTGAGGCATCTATTTGCCTTTTTTCATCAATCTCGCTGAAGATTGCAAATCGAACTCCTTGAAGATTTGCTTTTTCAGGTCTAGGAGTACTTGAGCTTGGTGGGTTACGCTGTAATAGAAGCATTTCTGCAGGGAACGTTTTTGCGATAGGGCCCAAAACTTTTTCGAGTGTTTGCATGAGAGTGCCTTTTCCGTTTCGTCCATCTTTCCCGTAAAAAATAAATACTTTTTCTTCTTTAGAGGTTCCCAACAATGCCGATCCTAGGACTCGTCCAAGGAAAGAGTTAAGATCTTTATTACCTAAAGTAATGTCATCTAAAAATTTATCGAAAAGAGGACGTTTTGCATCACAGTTATATGAAGTAGGGCAAATTGAGCGGATAAAGTATTCGGGTTTGTTTCCCAGCAATTTTCCACTTTTAAGGTCTATAATGCCGTTTGAACAAGGCAACATCCCTGGGCAGTAATCCCATTCGCCATTGAATGGAATTTCAGTTGAAGCCAGGTCGAAGACGGCTTTAATTCTTTTTGCAGATCGAAGAGCAAAGGCGCGCTTGTTCAGTAAATCAGCAAGATCTTTTTTTCCTTTATCCTTTCCAAGTTCGATTGAAGCCTTTTCATAATATTCGGCGACCGTTTCTATATCCCTATAGCGGTGTTTGCTGCGATCCAAATGCCAGTGTGTGCCAGTCCAGAAATAAAACTCGCCGCTTTTACCTTCTGAACTATCAAAAATGTATTTATCTTTATAAAGCGTACAGAAAAGCTCGGCATCGCCGCGCTCGTTTTTTCTTAAGCCATTTAAAACAGCATCTATCGGTATTATTTTATTTTTTAAGTCGCTTATTTTTTCGCTTAGTTGGTTCTGTTTATTTCGTGCTTCATCAAACTTACTATACATCTCAAAAAGGATACCCAAATGCTCGGCCTGTTTTAGATTGTCTACTGGTGAAAGGGACCTAACTTCTTCAAGAGACTTTCCATCGAAATATTTAGTCGTTAAATTTGTTTGGTACATGGAATTATAGTCTTTGATAGATTCACTTAATATATTCAAAGCTGTCATCCCATCTTCGACTACACCCCTTTTAACTTGATTAAGACGCTCTGCTTTCTGCTCGCTTTTAGATAGGCTATGAAATTTCTCATAAGTGTCTTCTAAAGCAAAACCAACACCCTTACCGTTTAGATAGGCTTCAAGAGTGATTTTATGCTCTAGTGGAACTGTCCAACAAATAAACTTTTTGTCATCCCAATGGTCTTTGGCATCAAAACGCTTTTTTATCGCCTGTTTAACAGCCTCATTTAGCTTTTTTTGGGTTAAAATTTTTACAGCATTGTGTTCTTTATTGCTGGAGTGCTGCTGTGCTGTAGGAAGGTTAAACTCTTGAGCTTGTTCCGAAGTGTTTTCTTGCTCTAAATCGGCTTGAGTTTTGCTGTCGATTGTGATAATATCGGTCATAAGTAATTATGTTCCATTTTAAGGCCGCTAGTATGTGCTAGCGGTTTTTTTATTTAGTACTCCACTCGAAATAATTAGCGCGGCCTGCCCTTTAGTTAGGTCTTCAATGCCTGCGCGAAATCCAAATGATTTAAAAAGATCTTTTTGCTTTTTGCTGATTGGATGTGTCCGCCAAGGAGCCTCGATATCACTCACAACAAAGTGAGAGCGATTTTCTCCCGCAAAGTCTTCGGCCGTTGCAAACGCGTATTCAAAGGATAGATTTGCAGCAACGAGGTGTGATTGATTCCCATCCATGAAAACAGCATCATAGCGATCGTCGCCGCTGCGTATAATACGAAGGGCTTTGCTTCCTGTGCCTTTTAGATAATAGCCAGATCCGTCCTTCTGCCAAATGAAGTCGTCGCCAAGGGGATTGAATTCCAGGATTGCTCGCTTGAGTTTTTGATTAATATTAGGCGGAAGGGTGTTAGCTAATGACACCATAACAGTGTCTCTTTGTTGTCGTTGTTCCACCATTTCGGCGTCTTCTGTTAGTAGGGCTGTGCTGCAAAGCGTGTGTTGTTTGTCTCCGAAATCCAATATAATGCAATCACTCTTGCTTGGATGTCGTCTCAATCCGCGGCCAGCCATTTGTATGTAAAGCGATTGCGATTGGGTTGGACGCGCTATAACGACGCAACTGATGTCCTCAAGGTTGTAGCCTTCCGTTAATAGCGAGCAATTTGTTAGAACGTCGATTCCTCCGTCTTGGAAGCGTTTCAAGATCTGTTCCCTTTCATCTTTTGACATGCTGCCATTGATCGTCTCGGCTTTTATGCCATAGGATTTGAACCATTTGGAAAGATTCTCGGCGTGTGAAATTGATACACCAAAACATATTGCCTTCCTGCCTAGAGCCTGCTCAGAATATGTTTTTGCAACTAGATTGTTGATCTCGTCAGTGTTCATCACTCGCGCTAAGGATGTTGGTGCAAAATCTCCCTCATCGGTTTCAACAGCCGAAAGGTCGAGATTTGTTGCAATTTTAACTCCTCGTGGAGGGCATAGATATCCCTGTTCAATCATCCATTTGACGGATCGCGTATAGACGACGGCATCAAAGACCTCACCTAATCCACGCCCATCATTTCGGGTTGGTGTTGCTGAAAATCCTGCTAGGAGCCGTTTTGTTCCTTTACCGAAGTCCAAAGCATCAAGAACGACCCTTGCGCTCGGGGAGCAGCTATGATGTGCTTCATCATATACCAGCAATTCGAATCCCTGCGCTTGAAGTTCTTTGAGAGTCTCCGGCTGTCTGGCGCTTTGAATAGAGGAAACGACAACATGGTGATCCCATTCCTTTTGATTGGCATTAACTAGGCCGACACGCAGAGAGGGGCAAAGCATCTCTATTTTTTCTTTTGCCTGCTCAAGAAGCTCGGTTGTGTGTGCANNGACGACATTGTTTCTGAAGGATAAGTGATCCGAAAACAACTGTTTTTCCGCTTGCCGTGGGTAAATGAATTAATTGTCTTGTAGTGCCATTTAGGAAGGCTTCATTAATTGCATTTAAGCATTCTTCCTGATAGGGCCTAAGTTTTAGATTTGTCATTG
>PLSG01000315.1 GCA_003164155.1 Parachlamydiaceae bacterium
CTATCCCGCCAATGAAAATGATCGTGGGGGCACTTCTAGCGGTGACCAAAGATTTTATAAAGTCAATTTCCTTTGCATCAACACTCATAACTTTACTTGCAATTTGCAGTACCCGCGCCATCATGCCAAAATGCGCACGATTCATCCCCTCTAAACTCATAGTAATGAATTTTACTCCAAGCACTAATCTCTGTGCGCACTTCACGCGCCTCGACAGATAGACTTTATCTTTTTTGTGCAGTTGAGGTAAATCTCGTTGCTGTGCTTNNTCATGGTTGCAGGGAAAATAAGATGTCAAAAGCTTATTTTCTTCCAATAGATCCATTACGACATTTTGAATTTTTTTAAAGTAGCTAAAGTTTAGACACATGTCTTTTTTTTCCAGTTGCACAGCCGCGTTGAAAATTTTTACAAGCAACTCCAAAGAGGGGTTTTGCCAATCAGATAGCAGAAATAATTCGCAAGCGAGGTGAAAAGAAGCCTTCGAACCTATACCTATATTTAACACAGTATGGGCTAAGTGTTTATAAAGTTGCAATTTTTTACTATCGCTCTTTTTCGAAGGNNCTTAAAGGCGTATATGGATCACTATTTTCTGCCAATTTTTTGGAAGCCATTTCAGTGGCGCATTTAGAAACAATTGTTTGAAAAATATAGGTACAGAGGTGGTTAAAGGCTTCAAAACGTTGAATGTCATCAAATTTTTTACTAACTAACAGTTCACTCTGTATCACTGTTGTGGTAATCATTTCCATCAAACTGCCATCCCTCGATTTAGACGCTCCCTCAAGCATTTTAACGCAAACTTGAGCATCGGCCTGGCATAGCTGCGGTGCATTAAGCCAAACTGCCGAAAACTCTTTATATTTTTTGGCGGCTAATAATTCTGTCAGCAATCTGTCTTTCCTGGGAAGAGAAATCTCGTCGGAGTGACTGCACATAGTGGGGATTAAAATAGATTCTAAAAAAGTATCTGATAATGCTGAGGGTTCATGCAGGCTATGTACAGTCAATTCAAAGTACAGCCTGGCAATATCCTTATTCCACCTTTTGCTTTCGATTAAATCTTTAACCACTCGCCATGTACCAGGGGGAATCTCTTTTTTGGAAACCTTATCGCAAAGTAGCAACAAAGGAATGGGACTTTCCGCATTTAACAGCAGACATTTTTGCATGTACTCCCACACTTGGGTCACAAAAGGTAGATAACGGGCTTCGTCCAAGTAAGATAGGCTTTGGAACAGTTTTTCGAAACTATGCTTTTTGCGCAACGCTGGCCAGCCTATAATTTCCTTTTGTTGGATTTCCAGCATGTGGAAGATACCCGTGACGACGTGGCTGATTCGTTCATGTTCGCTATTGCCAGACAAGAAGTGGCTTAGAAATTTATTGGCACTGATTAGATAATGTAAGTTATGAGTTGAAGGCTTTAAATCTAGCCACTTTTTAAATGCGGTCTCGATGCTAGATGGAATCCCTGTTTCGATTTGCCGACAGATTAAGCTATGGCAACTCATATCGAAGTATTCTCCTAACACTTCCTTAAATAACTCTAACGCTTCTTCGGCAAGTTCCAAAGAATAATGGGACAAGAATTCCACCAAATCACACATGGTGTGTGCAGACTTTGAAAAGTCTTCTTTCATTATATTGTTCAAGCTCTTAGCCGTCTGGGGTGCACGTTTCTGTGCACTTTCGATAGAGCTAAATTTATGCACCAATGCCTGCAGTAAAGTCCGTGAATTTAGCCACGTTGAACTAGCTAGCGTGTGAACAATGCATTTGAGTAAAAGCTCAGCGATATTTTGTGTTTCTGGATGGATTAACAAGGCAAGCGAGCCAGCTAGAGATAGCTGTGAATGCGTGATTAAAACCTCTGCTAATTTTTGCATATTCGCACTTACGGATTTGGAAGCGTTTCCATGCATAAGCCTGAAAGCTAAATTCGCGGCGTTTTTTAAGGTTTTTTCAGAAGCAGATTTCAAAAAATTTTCCAAATGGGAGTTTTCAAATACTCTGCTGAAAATCTCCATGATCTCTCTTTCCAGCGCGCCAAAATGAGGAGTATTCACCATGGATTCTAAATATTTAAAATAAAGCAGTCCTCCATTGCAATCCTCCAGCGGCTTATTATTGAGCTTTATCTCACCCAAAATGCGGCGCAACAAAATTTCTTGTACTCTCTCAAGAGTTTTATCTTTCAAAGTAAGTTTTTTGGCTACGATCTTCCAGGCCTTGTAAAGTTCACATAGCATTTCCAAAGTCAAAAGCATATTCGTTCTTTCAGATGCCTTTAAAAAATGCATCGCCACTGTGCTTTGAAACTTGAAAAGGGCTGGCTGCGAACTTTGGTTAATCAGGATCTGAAAAAATTGAAATAGCTCAAAAAAAACAACGCCCGAACAATCATATATCACTTGTGGCAGCATACATAAAAGAGCGCGATTGAGTTTATCCTTATATCCCAAGTGATTTTCTTTATCTATCAGTTGGGTAGCCAGTTTGAAGTTCGCTTGGATGTGATGAATATATTGCGAAATTGAAGAAGAAGAGTTTTTTACAGAATAGATCAGCCGGCGCAGCATGCAAAAAATTACCTGCAACTTCATTCTCAAAACAGATTTCTGAGGCAGTTCATCAATTAACACTTTTAAAGTCATTTTAGCATAACATTTTTCCAGTTCGTGCTTGTTCCAGGGAGCTTCTTTTTGCCAGGACCCAAAAAATTTCTCAAAATTTTGAAATCTAAAGGAAGCGCGTTGAAAGCGCTCCATCCATAGATAAGCTAAGGCTTTTTTGCCTGCATGATCATAGCTAAAGCGCGTGATAGGCAATATGGAAAAAATATGCCGAACAAAAGGGGCATGTGGCTCGAGCATGCGCCAGCTTTGCCATGTGC
>PLSG01000085.1 GCA_003164155.1 Parachlamydiaceae bacterium
AGTTTGATATGCAGCAGATCGATTGCCTTGTAGTACAAGAAATGACCAATATATTTTATCTGACAGGCCTGCAGATGTCTGCGGGGACACTGCTAGTTTTCAAAAACTCGGCCACCCTAATCGTTGACGGACGCTATTACGAACAATGCAAGCTTCAATCCTCTCTATCGGTCGTATTGGGGAATAAGCACACCTTAAAGAACATCTTTGCCGATCTTCAGACCTGGGGGCTAACTGACGGCAGTGTGGCCGACGTCGCAAAGCACATAGCGGCGAAGAACATCGCCTTTGACAGCGAAACTACGCCTTATCAAATTTTTCAGAACCTTCAAAAAGATCTGCAAGACTGCCAGATAAAAAATCCAGTGCTCGAAGGCGTTCTGCAGCTCAAGCCGGTAAACAACATTGTCAAACGCCTGCGCGCAGTAAAAGACGAAGAAGAGCTTCAGATTCTGCGTCAAGCTGCCGAACTCGGATGTCAAGGCTTTGACCACGTATGCAATCTGCTACGCGAAGAAATCAGCGAAGCAGACTTAGTTAAAGAATTGGAGATCTTTTGGCTGCTCCAAGGTGCAAAAAAACTGGCGTTTGAGCCCATTATTGCCTTTGGCATCAATACTTCCTTGCCGCACCATAAGAGTGGCTTGCAAAAGCTCAAACGGGAACAGCCGGTACTTATCGATATCGGAGTTAATTTTATGCATTACACTTCCGATATGACTCGCGTGGTCTTCTTTGGCTTTGCCGAATCTAGAATCTTGAAAATCTATCAGGTGGTGCAAAAGGCCCTTGAACTGGCTATCGACATCTGCCGTCCTGGAACGCCCATTGGTGAGCTCGACCGAGTGGCGCGCGATCACATAAAGGCTCAAGGCTATGGTGAATATTTTACGCATAGTACAGGTCACGGAGTGGGGCTTGAAGTGCATGAATATCCCCTGATCAAACAAGACCCACCTGCAAGCGATGCCTTGCTAGAACCTGGCATGGTGATCACCTTGGAGCCAGGCATTTATTTACCCAATGTGGGGGGAGTGAGGATTGAAGATACCTTGGTCGTCACCAAAAATGGACATGAAAACCTTTCCAAGCGCACCAAAAATCCCGTCTTCAGATAACTCGCTATCAACCCAAGTTGCTAATCCCCCTCAATCCAGAGGAACCGGATTGAGGGGGATTAGCAACTTGCGTTATTATTTCGAAATCATGAGGTTTAAAGATGCAAGTCGATGCTTCCACAATGCTGACGTCGCTTCTACCCCAAGCGAATGATAGGCGATTAGATATTCACCCTGAAAAATCTAGAGCATCTAGAAGTGGCTCACTGCATCCTGCTTTGCCTCTTGATATGGAGATGTACACCTACTCGTTTTGTGGAATACAAGATCTTTGCCGCTTAGCCAGTGTCTCATCTAACTGTCGAAAATTAAGCTCCGCAGATAAATTATGGCTAGTCTTGTTTGTGAAATTTCCCCAGCATATGCATAACAATCCTAGCCAAAGAAACTGGAAAAGACACTATTTTTACAAATTTACGCTTGAGTATAGATGCGAGCTGGTTTACCAGTCCCAAAGGGAGAGCAATGCGTTCTATAATCGCCGCTATGGAAGAAGCATGCAGCATGCTTCTACGCTTATATCCACGGCAGTGCTGGTATGCCAGATTTTTGTAACTAGCGAATTTTTTCAAAATCTATCCAAAGATAGCATCGTCGCAGAAAACATGTTCCTGGCGTTCTGGAATATACTCAACATATGCGCAAACATATTTCAGCTATGCATCGTGGATTGTTGTCGGGCTGAACTTGATCCGCTAAGGTGCTTTGGGAGGTACGCCCATCTCACTCAACCCATCCTTACTGGGGCTCTAGACATTTCCAGCATTGCCGCTACAGCAATCGGAATGGGAACCTCAATTGTATCCAACAAGATAGGATTGCCTTTGCTCGCCTTAAATGCCGTGCATTTTGTGACAAAAAGTCTTTTATTTACTCGATCTGTAGGTCAAAATATTTCCTGTTTGTGCAGTTACTCCCAGCCTTTAGGGATGCGCATTGCAGATGCATTTAACCGTTTGTTTAGGTGCCAAAGGCGTTATCTTTGACCCACAAATTCAAGCCCATCAATGCTGCGATATACTTTTGAAATCAGAAGATCGCTTGCCCTGCTAAAACGGCTTGCTAAATTTTCAAAATGATCCAGCTGTCCCAAGGTGTACTTTTTGGCAGTAGCGAAAAGAATGGTTGAGCCATTTCTTAGCCTTCGCCAGATGCTTAAGCATTTCAAACAAATTTAAGATATGGTCTTCTTTTATCACAAAAGCACCCCTTGATCTAAGGCAATTCGGACAAATGGAGAAGTGGTGTCTTTGGCCACAATAATATCGATTTTCTGCTCTCCTATGCGGTCGCAAATCTGTCCCCTGATGAGCCTTTTTTGCCTATGCGTGAGGATATTAGAGAAAATTAGAATATCGATGTCACCACCTCTTTTATCATCTTGGGCGCGAGAACCAAAAAGATATACCAAGGCATGGCGGTCAAATTGCATGACAGCGTGTTTGATAGAATCCACTTCAAAAGCAGTCAAACGCACCGGGAAAATCTTTTCTTGTTTGGATGGCAGGTTTATATATCTTAACAAGGCCTTATTAACCTTTTCGGTCAAAATTTCGGCTA